>CBAAAA010000074.1:0-13297 GCA_964658695.1 uncultured Solirubrobacteraceae bacterium
GTGCGAGACGATCTTGGTTCCAGGCTTCTCGCGGGCAAAACTGTTCTTGCTCCATATAGGAATCTTCTTCTCGGCAAGAGGCGCGAGGGTTCTTGGATGCAGAACTTTGGCTCCGTTATAGGCCAGTTCGGCGGCCTCCGAATAAGTCACTTCGTGTAGAACAGTGACGTCTTCGACGAGACGTGGGTCGGCGCTCATGATGCCATCCACATCAGTCCAGATCCACAATTCCGAAGCATCGAGCGCTGAAGCGACGATGGACGCGGAGAAGTCCGAACCACCGCGGCCCAAAGTGGTGGGGCGTCCATCGGCGGTCGCTCCGTTGAAGCCAGTGATAACCGGGATTACGCCGGCTTCCAAGAGCGGGAGCAGTTTCTGTTTGCATTTGGAGGTGGTCGCAGCCATTTGCGGAGATGCGTTTCCGAATACGGCATCAGTGACGATGATCTCGGCAGCGTTCACGGCACGTGCGCGAATGCCCGTTGAATCCAGGTAAAACGAGAACAGCGCGGCGGATAGGCGCTCTCCGACAGCGACGGCTTCATCCACCGAACGAGGGGGGCGTTCGCCGAGCAGAGCAATGCCGTTCGCGATACGTTCGAACTCGGCGAGGAGCGAGCGGATCGCGTCACAGGCGGCAAGGAAAGGCGCTTCCGAACCTGGATGGCTGAGAAGCTGTTCGCAAGCTTCCAGGTGCCTATTCAGCAGGAGCTTGACGTTGCTTTCAATAACAGTCTTGTCGCCCAGTTCGGCACGCCGCAATGTTTCGAGCAGCAGATCGGTCACTTTGGACATCGCGGAGACGACAACTACGAGAGGACTCTGACGGGAATGCTCGGCTATGATGTCCGCGGCGACGCGCATGCGGTCGGCGTTGCCCATGCTGGTGCCACCGAACTTCATGATGAGGAGATTGTTCAACGAACTGCCTCCTTGCCGTTCGAGACACGGGAGCGGATGAGGCTCAGAATAGCCTCTTCCACCTGTTCAATGGAGAGGCCGGTGGTATCAATCAATTGAGCATCGGCGGCTTGCACGAGCGGCGCCTCCACGCGTTCGCGATCCTGCTGATCGCGTTGGCTTAGACCGGCCGCAACATCTGCAGCAGCGGCTTGTTCGCCGCGCGCCTGCAACTCGAGAGTGCGGCGGCGAGCCCGTTCTTGAGGATTGGCATCAAGATAAATCTTGACCTGTGCCTTCGGAAATACGACAGAGCCGATATCACGGCCTTCCATGACGACACTGGTTTCCTGCGCCATGCCGCGTTGAATGCGAAGCAAGGCGCGGCGGACTCCCGGAACGGCCGAGACCTTGGAGGCGGCAGCGGAGACTTTCTCATCACGGATCTCTTCCGTAACATCCTCCCGATTCAGCGTGATGTTGCCACTGGCCGGGTCCAGCTGAATATCGGCTTCCTTGGCGAGCTGTTCCAGGCGATGCATATCGCTCAGCTCGACGTTCAGGCGAAGGGCCCACAGAGCAACGGCGCGATACATGGCGCCGGTATTGATGTAGAGATAGCCGAGCTTCTTCGCGACACGTTTTGCGAGCGTGCTCTTGCCTGCGCCACCCGGACCATCGATGGCGACAATGACCCTCTTCTCACTCATTGAAGGCTCTGAACGGAAAGGAGCGGTTCCCATTCATCCTTATAGACGGTTCCGGCTTTCATGACGAAGCGGACATGCTGCAACTCCTCAATGTGACTACGCGGATCCGCACTTACAGCGATGATGTCGGCATAGGCGCCAGTCTTGACGACTCCCGCTTTGCCTTCCTGATTCAGCAGCCGGGCCGCTTCCACAGTGGAGGTGCGAATGGCGTCGAGTGGCTTGGCGCCCCACTCGACCATGGTGGCAAATTGTTTGGCGTTGTCGCCATGGGGATAAACGCCGCCATCGGTTCCAAAGGCAAGCGGAGCACCCGCCAGATAAGCTTTGCGGAAGTTGCTGCGCTGGAGCTTGCCGATGGTCTTCTCTTTTTCGATCGACTCGGCCAGCATGCCGATCTTGGGGCCTTCCCGAAGGATGTACGTATCGTTGTAAATGTCAAAGACGAGGTAGGTGTGGTGTTGCTTAGCGAGTTGGATGCCTTCGTCATCGATGAGGCTGGAGTGTTCGATCGAATCGATGCCAGCCTTAATGGCGTCTCTGATGGCTTGTGTTCCGTGCGCATGGGCAGCCACTTTGCGGCCGAGCTTGTGGGCTTCTTCGGCGATGGCCTGCATTTCTTCGAAAGTGTACTGCTCGGCTCCCGGGAGATCGCCCTTAGAGAGCACACCACCGGAAGCGCAGATTTTGATGAGATCCGCCCCATATTTCACGGTTTCGCGCACCTTCTGACGGGCAGCCCACGGGCCATCGGCGACGCCGGATTCGGAGAAGTGAAACTCCGGCGCCAGCAGATTATCGTCGCAGTGGCCTCCAGTAATCCCGAGCGGCGGCCCCGAGACGTACATACGGGGTCCAGGGATCTCGCCGGCGTTGATTCCGTCGCGGAGGGCGACATCGCTGTATCCTGACGCGCCAACGTTCCGGACCGTGGTGAATCCTGCCAGAAGGGTGATGCGGGCGTTGCGGGCTCCCGTTATGGTGCTGCGCGGGACCGAGACGCCGAGCGAGGAGTAACCGGCATCTCGCGGATTGGCTGTGAGGTGGTCGTGGACATCGATCAGTCCGGGAAGGCAAAAACCTTGGGAAAGGTTGACTTTCGCCGCAGCGGCTGGGATTTTCCCGGAGTCTGCAGAGGACAAGACGTCCTTCACCAGACCATCCTGGGTAAGAATTATGGCGTCCTTCGTGATGTTTCCACTTTCGGGATCGAGAAGAGAACCACAGGAGATGGCGGTGACGCCGGATTGGGCGAAGCCAGCCGCAGAAAGGCCGCAGGCGAGCGCACTCAGAGCACAGAAATTACGGAACGAACCCAATTGACCTACCTCAGGCGGGGATGAAAACGATTATGACATCCGGCTTGACGTGAATTTGCCCTTGAGTTTCGAATAGGTGTCTTCCAGCAACTCAGGAAGGACACGGGTATGGCCGACGACCGTCATAAAGTTAGCGTCCCCATACCAGCGGGGTAGTTGATGCATGTGGATGTGTTCTTCAATCCCCGCACCCGCTGCTTCTCCGAGATTCATGCCGATATTCAGACCACGGCAGTGGTAAACCTCCTCGAGAATCTCCTCGCCCTGCCGGAGCAGTTCCATCGTCTCCCGGGTTACCGCGGAATCGACCTGATTGAGACGGGAGACGTGAGCGTAGGGGGCTATCATCAGGTGACCGGTCGAATACGGGTAGCGGTTTAGGATGACGAAGTTGTGTTCACCGCGGAAAACGATGAGGTTTTCCCGGTCATCGGTTCCGTTCGCCGCCGTGCAAAACACACACTGTCCCGGATCTTTCTTTTCCTGGATGTACTTGGAACGCCATGGCGTCCACAAGTGGGTCATTCGAGTACGCCGGCCTTCACTTTGGGACCGTTGCCGTTATTCGAAGGCGAGGCGGTGGTGTTTACCAGATCCCTCAATTCTTTGCTGGGCTTGAAGTAGGGGATACGTTTGGAGGGAACTTCCACGCGTGTGCCGGTTTTCGGATTACGTCCCACCCGCGACTGGCGCTGCCTGGTTCGAAAGCTTCCAAAGCCGCGTATCTCGATTTTTTCCCCTTTGTGCAAGCTGCCAACGATGCTATCGAAGATAGTCTCAACGATCTCTTCGGAGTCCTTGCGAGTCATCTCCACCACGCGGGATACTTCTTCGATGAGCTCAGCCTTGGTCATTCTCTGCCATTTCCTTGCGTTCAATTCTCATCTGATTTGTGCTGTTTCAAGACGTCCCCAACGGTGGAACTGGCGGCGGCAGCCTGGCGCTGGTAGTCATTCAGGCGGCTGCGCTCATCGTCTTCGCCGAGAGCTTTGAGGCTGAGGCCGATCCGTTTTTGCGCCTCGTTCATTTTAATGATCTTGAAATCGAACTCTTCGCCGGCCGGGAGGGCGGGTTCCACCTGAGGTTGAGGCGCTCCCCGGCGCTTTCCGGTTTCAGGCTGAAGTTCGGAACGATGACATAAACCTTCGACGCCCGGCAGAAGCTCCACAAATACCCCGAAAGCGGCAGCTCGACAGACCCGGCCACGGATGATGTCGCCGACCTGGTGTGTTCGGAAGAACGTTTCCCAAGCATCCGGCTGCAACTGTTTCATGCCGAGCGACAGACGCCGGTTGCCGGCATCGATGTTGAGGATAACGGCTTGGACGATTTGCCCCTTTTTGACGATTTCGGAGGGATGTTTCACACGGGCAGTCCAGGACATATCGGAGATGTGGACCAGACCATCGATCCCCTCTTCGATCTCGACGAACGCCCCGAAGTCGGCCAGCTTTCGGACCCTGCCTTCCACGACGGACCCGATGCTGTAACGGTCCGCAACTGTCGTCCAGGGGTCTGCTTCCAGCTGCTTGATTCCAAGCGAAACGCGCCGGTCTTTGGGTTTGATTTCGAGTACAACAGCCTCGACCTGATCGCCGGGCCGGACAACTTTGGCCGGATGCTTCATACGACGGCTCCAGGTCATCTCAGAAATATGGATGAGTCCCTCGACTCCAGGTTCCATCTCGACAAACGCGCCATAATCGGTAACGCTGACGACTCGACCGATGACTTTACTGCCAGGGGCATAGCGTTGATCGATGTCCAACCAGGGATCGGGCGCCATCTGCTTGAGCCCGAGGGAGATACGCTCCTTCTCACGATCGAACTTCAGGACTTTGACGGTGACCTGTTCGCCGACCTGTACGACGGACGAGGGGTGGGTTACGTTGCCATAGCTTAGATCGCTGACGTGCAACAGGCCGTCGATGCCTCCGAGGTCTACAAACGCTCCATAATCGGTCAGGTTCTTGATTGTGCCGGTGACGATGGAACCTTCCTGAAGGTTGGCCAGCGACTCAGTTTTGCGGGCTTGCAGATCCTCCTCAAGAAGAACCCGCCGGGAAACGACCGCGTTGCCCCGCCGCCGGTTCAGCTTCAGGATACGGACCTGAAGTTCGGTTCCAAGATAGGAATCCAGGTTATGGATAGGGCGGACTTCCACTTGGGAACTTGGCAGGAACGCGATGACGCCGATGTCGAGTGTCAGGCCACCTTTAATCTTATTGATGACTTTGCCGGCAACTGGCGTTCCGTCGGTAGCAGCTTTTTCGAGTGTCTCCCAAGCTTGGCGGCGATGGGCACGTTCATAGGAGAGAAGGATGTAGCCTTCAACCGGATGGCCGCTCCGATCGAACATCACCTCTATCACATCGCCCGGTTTGACCTTTGGCTTGCCTTCTGCGAGCGGAAACTGGGAGGCGGGGACGAGACCCTCGATCTTGCGCCCGATATCTACAATAACTTCTTTGTCGCTGACGCTGAGAACGGTTCCATGGAGAATCTCGCCTTCAGTGTGGGTATGAGGAGTGGAGTAGTCGTCGAGGAACGCCTGATAGTCCATACTATCGGCTGTGCCATTTATCTCAAAGTAGTCATCTGACGGACCGGCCATGTGTATCAATTATTCCTGTGGTGGTGGGAGGGTGAGCAAGCTGACTGAGCGAATCATCGACCGCACCAATGAAAACAACTGAACTCACGTACGAGGATGCCTCAAAAAATAGGCGTCAAATGATTGATAGTTCAGTACTTCAGAACTATAGCGGACGACCAAAATGTTGTCAACAACCGCTTGGGAGGAAGCCGTCAGGGGATTGCAAGGAAATTCACAAAACAGGGCATCTTAGATTTCGAAAGTCCGATATACTGGGAGCACGACAGCTGTACTGCCGGGAGAGAAACATGTTTGACGGATTGTTCCAACCGAGTCATCTTTTGATTATTCTAGTGATCGCGCTTTTTGTGTTTGGGCCCAAAAAGCTTCCTGAACTCGGACAGGGTTTGGGGAAAGGGATTCGTTCGTTCCGCGACAGTATGAAAGCGGCGACTGAAGAACCCGAAAAGACAGAAACTCCCCGCTCGACGACCACCGAGACGACGACCAAGTAACCCTTCACAGCTTTAGTACTTTTAGAGCGCTCCGAAATACCAGTGTCTTGTAGGTAGAGTTCACTGCGTAAATTCAGGGGCGCTTTTCCATTTCCGTTTCACGAATAAATCGGGATGGCGCAATTTTTGCGTGGGCGGTTGAAAAATTTCGTCGCTCTTCCCCGTAGCCGCCGACGTTCGACGGCCCAGTCAATGGTTACAAAACCAATCATTGCAACAGATAGCGCATAGATCAATTCGAGTTGCGAACTGTTGTAATGGGCTGGCCCCTAAACTGCCTTAGAGGTCGCGTGCTTAGTCGCTGGAAGCGGCGAGCGAAAAAGTAAGACATACGGGCTCACAGCGGGCCGGTTTTCGAGAACTGAAAAAGCGGAATTAGACCCGAACGCAGGAAAAATCCAGGAACGGTGGAGCAACAAACATGACGACAGAAGATTACGGTAAAGCGTATCAAAAAGGCTTCAATTTAACAGTACGGTTTCTTGTATCACGTGGCCTCTCTTACGACTCGGCCTTAGACACGGCGCAAGCTGCCTGGGCAAAGGGCTGGGAGAGGCGTGAGCAACTCCGAGATCCTAATCTGGTTCTTACCTGGACAAACAGTATCGCCCTGAATATTCACAGAACGTTTCTAAGACGTGAACCGCAGACCCAGACGCTTCCTGAACTACAAGCTCCACCAAGGATGAACGTGGCAGCGATCGATGTGAAGCGGATTTTGAACGAGTGCAAGCCCAATGACCGGGTAGTGCTCGAAGGTCATTACATCGAGGGTTACAAAGTTCAGGAGATTGCCCGTCAACACGGTTGGTCGGAGACCGCAGTCCGAATCCGGCTGCTGCGCGCTCGCCGGAGTGTGGAACGTCGTCTCAGTCGTCCGAAGCAGGCGCGACTCAGAAATCTGGCTGAGAAGACCAGAAAAGCTCTCGCCAGCGCTCTCGAAGCGCCGGCTGTTTTCGAAGCGCAGGTAGCCTAACTTCCCATCCAGCAAGGAGCGACGTCCACGCAGAACGTCGCTTCTTCGCTTATCAAATCCTCCGAATTTTCCCGCCCCTCAGCAATTTGTAACGTTCTCCCCGAAAGTTGACCTGGTTCCCAAACCAGGTGGCTATCCAAGTGGCAAATCCCAGCAGGTCGCGCAGCGGATAGAGCCACGACTTAGTCAAAGCGTCAGGATCCCGAACGATTGCCCACCCGATTCCAATGCAGCGGATGATGCAGTTCAACAGGCCCCACGCAAGCCAGATCAATCCTTGCTTTCCCTTTCCTGAAAGCTCCATTGCGAGATAACCGAGAAGCGCAAACGGAATTGAGAAGGTAAGACCAATGCCGAAATGCTCCGCGGAGCGAAGAAAACGATTGTTCTTAAGCCACAAGACCTGGCGGCGAAAGGAGTCGAAGAGAGAACTGGTCGGGACGACATGCTCTACGACCTGGTCAGACAAGATAACGCGCAGCCCTCGCCTGTGCATTTGATTTCCGAGTGCGAAATCGTCGGCGTAGTAGGCTCCGGTTTCGACGAGACCCCCGATGGTTTGAATGCTTCGTTTATTGGTTGCAGTTGCCGGACCAAGTGCAAAATCCATTCCGTTTAGCATATTCGCGATCAGCACATTAGACATCAGCTCCACTGACATGCCGAGAGCTTCCAGGTCCGTCCAGAGCCCTCCCGAAGAGGCACCTCGGTAAAGACAAGTGACGAGACCGACGGAGTGGTCAGTTAAAGGATCGGCGACTGACTGCAAAAAATGCTGTGCGACTCTTACATCACTGTCCGTAATGACGAGCGTCGGATGACGGGCTGCTTTTACCAACGCGTTCACAGAGTATGCACGAGCGTTCGGCCACTGAGGCTCGCCACTTGCGATGATGCGAGTGTGAATGTGAGGGAAGCGGGTTGCAAGTCGCCGGGCTACCGCCACTCCGGGGTCATCAAGCCTCCGAACACCAAAGAGCAACTCAAACTCCCGATGACTTTGCTGATAGAAGGTGAGCAAGTTGCTCTCGATCTCCAGCCCTTCACCGTGCAAAGGCTTGAGTACGCTCAACGGCTCGGAGGCTTCGTGCTGATGGTGCTTGGCATCGCGCTTCCTGGCGAAGCGAAACGCGGCCCAAAGAGCCAAAGCGGTATAAACCGTGGAACTGATGGTTCCGATAAGCGCAACTACGTACAACAGGCGGGCGACAAACACACCCCGCTCAGAGTATTTCAGTGGTGAAAAAGAACGGAATTTCCTGAGCGGCAGTTTCCGGGGCATCAGAGCCGTGTACAGCATTGCGCTCGATGCTTACCGCAAAGCGCTTCCGGATCGTACCCTCGGCGGCGTTAGCAGGGTCTGTCGCGCCCATGAGTTCGCGCCATTTCGCGATTGCATCCTCGCGCTCCAAGGCCATAACGATAACAGGCCCTTCGATCATGAAGTTGACAAGTCCTTCGTAGAAGGGCCGAGCGCGATGGACTACGTAGAAGTCCTCGGCCTCGGTCCGCCCTAACTTTCTAAGCTTCAATCCAAGGATGTGAAAGCCGTTTTGCTCGATTGCAGTTATGATTTCGCCGACGTGTCCGTTCTTGAAGGCGTCGGGCTTGATGATAGCGAACGTTCGTTCTATTGCCATTGCGATTGATCTTTCGAATTCTAATTCTTAGCTTTAAGAGCTTCCTGCATCTTCTCTCCCATTTGCGCGGGGGAAGGACAGACGATGATTCCCGCCGCCTGCATGGAAGCGAGCTTATCCTCCGCTTTGCCAGCGCCGCCGGAGATGATGGCCCCGGCGTGTCCCATCCGGCGCCCAGGGGGAGCGGTTTGACCGGCGATGAATCCGACTACCGGCTTCTTCACATGCCCCTTGACATACTCGGCTGCTGTCTCCTCAGCGCTGCCACCGATCTCGCCGATCATGATGATGGCGTGCGTATCGGGATCTTCATTGAAGAGCTTGATGGCATCGGTGAAGCTGGTGCCGATGATCGGATCGCCGCCGATTCCAATGCAGGTGGACTGGCCGATGCCGAGCCTGGTGAGCTGGCCGACTGCTTCGTAGGTCAGAGTTCCGGAACGCGAAACAATGCCGACGTGTCCGGGTAGATGGATGTGACCAGGCATGATGCCAATTTTTGACTTCCCGGGCGTGATCACGCCTGGACAATTGGGTCCGATAAGGCGGGTAGCGGGCTTGGTTTCCAAGTAGGCCCACACGCGAATCATGTCATTCACCGGGATTCCCTCGGTGATGCACACGACGAGCGGAAGGCCGGCATCTGTCGCCTCCATGATGGCGTCGGCCGCAAACGGAGGCGGGACAAAGATGACGGTTGCATTCGCTCCGGTGGCTGCAACCGCTTCGTCGACGGTGTTGAACACGGGGCGATCGAGGTGGGTCTGGCCGCCTTTTCCGGGCGTGGTTCCGCCGACTACCTTTGTGCCGTATGCGATGGCCTGTTCCGCATGAAACGTTCCTTCCCGGCCGGTGAATCCTTGAAAAAGAAGCTTGGTATTTTCGTCGATTAATACACTCATTGCGCGAGCCTCACCACCTTCTCGGCCGCATCCTCCATGCCATCCGCTACGGTGAAGTTGAAGCCTGACTCCTTTAAGATCTTTTGTCCGAGCTCAACATTGGTTCCCTCCATGCGGATGACGACCGGGATCTTGATCCCAAGCTCGGTTGCGGCTGAGACGACGCCGTTGGCGAGTGTGTCGCAACGCAAAATGCCGCCGAAGATGTTGATGAGGACCGCTCTGACACTGGTGTCTGACAGGAGGATGCGGAACGCGTTTTTGATCTGTTCCTTGTTGGCGCCGCCTCCGACATCGAGAAAATTCGCGGGCTGTCCGCCAGCGTATTTGATGATGTCCATGGTAGCCATCGCCAGGCCTGCGCCATTTACCATGCAAGCGATATTACCGTCGAGCTTGATGTAGTTCAAACCGAAACGAGAGGCCTCGACTTCGAGAGGATCCTCTTCATTCAAGTCTCGCAGTTCCTGCAGATCTTTGTGCCGATACAAGGCGTTGTCATCGATGTTGATTTTGGCATCCAGGGCGTAAACTTTGCCGTCTTTGGTCAAGATGAAGGGGTTAATCTCGGCGAGGGATCCGTCCATGGCGTCGTAGGCTTTCGAAAGGGCAATCATGGCGGCCGCGGCAGTGCCTACGAGCGGCGCTGGAATGCCGATGCCGAAGGCCAGTTTTCGCGCTTGGAAAGGCTGCAGCGGGGTACCGGGAAGGAGTTCTTCTTTGAGGATGAGTTCGGGAGTCGTGGCTGCGACCTCTTCGATCTCCATGCCTCCAGCCTTAGACGCCATAAACACCGAAGTGCCAGTGGCACGGTCCAGCACAATGCCGAGATAAAGCTCTCGTTCAATAGGAAGCGTTTCCTCGATAAGCAGGCGTTGTACAACGCGCCCTTCCGGCCCGGTCTGGTGGGTAACGAGCGTCATACCGATCATGTTCTTGGCGATTTCGGCAGCGTCCGCAGCGGTCTTGGCGATTTTAACGCCACCACCCTTTCCCCTGCCGCCCGCATGAATTTGTGCCTTTACGACAACACTGCCACCGATCTTCTTGGCGGCCGCTTCTGCTTCCTCGACGGTGTATGCGACCTCGCCGCGCGGCACAGGGACACCGTGGCTGGCGAGGATTGCCTTCGCCTGATACTCGTGAATCTTCATAATTGATTTGAGGACGTTACCCGCTGTTCGGGAACGATGGTTGAGCCATAGGTTAGTGTATCGCTTAGGCGAAAAGCACTTGCGTTTCAGGCGATACTCCAAACAAGCGCCACGCAGTGGAAGTCTTTCATAGGCTTGGTAATTTCCGTCAACAAGAGCTGTGATCGCCATTCCGAATGATTGAATTCCTGAAACAGTCAACCTTCAGTCCAGCGCTGGTGTGCGTGGCGGTGGTTGCGCTGGCTCAAGTGACAGGTCTATGGAAGTGGCGGATTCCCTGGAAGGCACTTTCTTTAATTCTTATCATCGTGCTGCTTCTTGCGGCGGGCGCTTATTTGATTCTTCCCGTGCTGGCAGAAGACTCTGAGACGGACATTGCGTCCGTGGCGGCACTCGCGATGCGGGGACTTGCTGTTTACCCTGCGCCGGATGCGGCGGCACGGTACATGTTGCTTTGTGGCTCGCTCACGTATCTAGCTCACATTCCGTTTTACGCGGCGTTCGGAGCGAGTCTTTTTTCGTTCAAGCTGTTGGGGTTTTTGGCTTTTATGGCGACCGTTATCGCTCTGTACCAGATCTGCCGGGCGTTCGCCGGCCCTGGTCCTTCGCTCGTTGGCTGCGGCTGTGCTATGTGCCGATTCCGTTTTGGGGGCGGATCGATTTGCTGCTGATCGCAATTGTGGCGATAGCCTACTGGATTGGTTTGCGTGCTCCGGCGTGGATGGTCGTAGTGAGCACTGCTTTGGCGATCGGGATGGTTCCCAATCTAAAATTTACGGCGGCTTTTTATCTGTTGCCGCTTCTGACGATTGTCTGGATGCAGCGAGGCCGGGGGCAGGCGGTCGCCCTGCTTTCATTGGCATTCTTTTGTGCCCGCTACCGTTCCTGCCGCCGGTGGTTTCGTTCTCCAATTATTTCTATGTTCTTAGCGTAGTCAGACACCACAGACTCGACCCGAAGATGCTTTGGCGGAGCTTTCCATATCTTCCGCTGTTTCTAGCGCCGGTGTTGCTGGCGTACTTCAGCCGCGGTACTCGGGAGCATGCGGCGCGTAAACAGCAGACTTTCTTTCTCGCGTTAATCGCCTCTTGTATGGCCATTTCCTGTGTTGTGGGCTCCAAGGCGGGCTCGGGAAGCTATCACCTATTGCCGTACGCCGCTCCCGTTCCGCATCTGTATTTCTGGAATCGCAGTTCGTCCTCCACAGCGGAACCGGATCTGCCGTTAGCTCGCTATGCGGCGGCATGGGTGATCGTCCTGTTGATCTTCTCAGTGTTCCAGTTCCGTACGTTGTGGCAGTGTCTGGAGTATGCGCCGATGGGTCAGCAGGCCTCTTCGGAGATCTATTCGGATGAAAGCAAGTATCAGGGGCGAGCACTGGAGGTAGGGGTTGGGAATAGCTTCACTGACGCTCGAACAATGTATGCGGTTCTTCCGGTGCTGCAGGGACAACCGCATACGATCAACTCGTCATCCATCGGGGACCTTCAGTTCGGCGGGGCAGCGATGCCGGGAGCCACGTTAGACTCGTTCCGGCAATGCAAGACTCCGGTGTGGCTGATCCCCTTGGGGCAGGAACCATTTACGGCCTTGCATACGTTTTTCCCTGAACCCCACCGGGCATTCGACGCAGCATTCCGGAGCACGTTCGTCAACAGCTACCAGCGAGTCGCGAGCGGTGTGCAATACGATATCTGGACCTGCAAGCATTAGGTCTCAGTCAAAGACGACTGTCTTGCCTCCGTACTGCAGAACGCGATGATTCAGGTGCCATTGCACGGCCCGCGAGAGGACCGCCCGCTCCAGATCGCGGCCCTTTTGAACCAGATCTTCAATTTGATCGCGATGAGATACACGCAGGACGTCTTGTTCTATGATTGGTCCCTCATCCAATACTTCTGTGACATAGTGGCTGGTTGCTCCAATCAATTTCACACCTCTGCGATGGGCAGCCTGGTAGGGCCGGGCTCCGGTGAAGGCGGGCAGAAAGGAATGATGCACGTTGATCATGCGTCCGGGATAACAGGCCACAAATTCTGGCGAAAGCACTTGCATGTAACGCGCGAGGACCACGAGATCCACGGCATGTTCTCTCAACAGAGCGAGCTGGGCGGTCTCAGCGGCGCGCTTGTTGTCGGAATCGACCGGCACATGGTGAAATGGGATCCCATAAAACTGCGCCAGGCGCGCTGGTGTCGGGTGATTACTGATGACCAGGGCGATGTTGCAGCGCAGTTCTCCGTTGCGGTGGCGGTCGAGCAGGTCCAGGAGACAGTGCTCATACCGGGACAGGAAAATCGCCAGGTTGGGACGCACTGAGGAGTAAGCGATTTGCCAGTGCATGCGGAATCTGTCTGCCAGTTCCTCGAACTTGAAATGGAACGCTTCTTTATCGAGCAGGAAGCCCGCCATTGCCCACTCAACGCGCATAAAGAACAATCCGAGTTCGTTGTCCTGATGCTGGTCGGCATGCAGAATATTAGCGCCGTTCTGGAAGAGGAATCCTGACACCGCGGCGACGATCCCTTTGTGGTCAGGGCAGTAGATGAGCAGGATAGCGGAATCGGGCATAGCCATCAATATCA
>CBAAAA010000075.1:0-13190 GCA_964658695.1 uncultured Solirubrobacteraceae bacterium
CCACATGAAGTCCGTCCAGTCCAGATGGATCTCCCCATCGTAGTCCCCGTCCCCCTTCACCAGGTAGTAGTGGTGGTCGCTGTGCATCGCCATCTCCGCGTACATCTCCGGCAGCGTCATGCCCCGGCTATACCCCACCTCCAGCACGTGGCTGCCCGGCTTCAGCCAGTACAGGCCCACCAGCGTCAGCCATCCATCATTGGACCGAAGCCCGGTATCCCGGTGCTTCTGCCAGGCGCGGATCGAGGCCTCATACTCCCCAGCTGACATCTGCTTCTTCGGATGCGTGCAAGCGCTGACCATCAGGACAAGGGCTGCGATGAAAGTCGATAGGGAACGGGACATATGTCTCATTCTCACCTATATCCGCGGTTTCTTCACTCCCGCAGCTCCACAATCGTCGCTCCCGTCCCACCTTCCGCCGGTGGAGCCGCATAGAACCGGCTTACATGCGGATTTCTCCCCAGCAGTTCGCCCACCGCCTTCCGCAAGATCCCCATGCCATGGCCATGCACAATACGAACCCGGTCCACCGAGGCCAGCGCCGCTGAATCCAGAAATTTATCCACTTCATCCACCGCCTCTTCCGCTCGATGGCCAATGATATTCAGCTCCCGGTACGAGGTGTCAAAGCGCGGCCCTGTCTCAATCCGTATATTTTTCAAAGCGCGTCGCTCGTCGGCTTTGCCCGTCACCACCTCGGCGATCTCCTCCCGTGGTATCTGCATCTTGAGAAATCCTGCCTCCACTTCGAACATCCCGTTCTTCAAAATACGTCGAACCGTGGCAACTTCCCTGACATCCTTCAGCCGCACCCGCGAGCCTTCCTCAATCACCGGCGCGTCGGGAAGCCGCGCCGCGGCAGTCTCCGGAGCCATCACCTCCGCAGCCTCTTCCCGGAACTCCCGCTTGGTCTTCGAAACCAGCCGCTGCGCCTGTTCCACTGCTTTCCGCTGTTCGCTCGTCTCCGTCAGCTGCTGCATCATCATCTGCGCCCGAGCCTCGAAATCCGCCACGATATTGTCAGACTTCTTGGCCCATTCGCGCTGCCGCTGCGTCTCGCGCTTCAATGCGTCGGCGTCCACCTCCGCCTGACGCCGCTTGAACTCATTCGCCGCCGCGTCGTTCTCCCGCGCCGCGCGTGCGTTCTCATCAATCTGTCTCTGCAGCTCGCTCAGTAGTTCCTGAAAGTCCGCCTGCAGTCTCGGCAAAACCGACCGTGCATGAGCCAGAATGTTCTCCGGCAGCTCCAATCGAGTCGCGATGTCCAGGCCTGCCGACTTGCCCGGCATCCCCAGCCGGAGTTCGTATGTCGGCTGCAGAGTGCTTTCATCGAAGCCCATCGAAGCATTCAGTACCCCTTGCGTGCGCGTCCCATACAGCTTCAAAGGCAGCAGGTGAGTGGACGCCAGACAGAATGCGCCCGACTTCCGGAACTCATCCAAAATCGCCACACCCAGCGCTCCGCCTTCCTCTGGATCCGTGGCGCGACCCAGCTCATCCAGCAGCACCAGGCTGTCCGGCGTCACATCCTCTAACATCTCTTTCACATGCAGCAGGTGTCCAGAAAAACTGCTGAGACTTTCCGCAATCGACTGCTGATCGCCTATGTCCGCCAGCACGTCATCTAGCACCGGGAACTCAGCTTCTGTACAAGGAACTGGAATCCCGGAATGCGCCATTAGCGCCAGCAGCCCCGCTGTCTTCATCGTCACCGTCTTGCCGCCGGTATTGGGCCCGCTGATCAGCAAACACCGCCGCTCCTCATTCAGTTCAAATGAAATCGGCACGACACGCTTCCGCTGCTTTCTCAAAATTGATTCCAGCAGCGGATGTCGCGCCTCTTTCAAAACCAGCCGCCGCGTGCCCGTGCTGAATCGCGGAATCACCGCCCGGTAGTCGCGCGCAAACGCAGCCTTCGCAAAGATCAGGTCAAACTGCGCCAGCGTCTCCGCCGTGGAAAAAATCTCTTCCGCATGCTCCCGCAAAGTATTGGTGATCTCAGCCAGTATCCGCTCGATCTCTCGCAGCTCATCCTCGCGCAGCCGCACCAGCTGGTTGTTCAAACCGATCGTCTCCAGCGGCTCCAGGAAAAGCGTTCGGCCGGTCCCGCTCGAACCATGGATGACGCCGTCCACCCGCCCCTTCTGGCCCGCCACGATCGGAACCACATACCGGTCTTCGCGTATCGTGACGAAGTCTTCCTGCAGAGTGCCGTCCGAACGGTGCGCGCGCATGAATCGTTCCAGCGAATCTTGAATGCCGCGCTGCTGTTTTTCAATTTCCCGTCGAATCCGCCCCAGTGCCACGCTCGCCTCATCAGCCAGCGATCCATCCGGCAGAAAAGCACGCGCATAGCGACGCGCCACATCCCGCAGATCCGCCAGATTGTCGGCCCGGCGCGCCAGCCGCGGAAACCGTTCGCTCAGCGCTGCCAGCGTCCCGCGGTACTCGCCCGCAATCTCCAGATTATGGAACAAGTCCATAATCTGCCGCCCGTCCAGCGACGCTCCTTCCACATGCAGAATCCGCAGCGCTCCCGACACATCCCGCACCTGATCGAAGCGCAACCGGACCGCCGCCCCGCGCGCCGTCTCTTGCGCCCCGCTCACCTCGCGTAAATACTCGATCGCCTCGCCTGCATCCGCCAGCGCCGATTCCAGTTGCACCCGGTCCCGATTTGGCTCAAGCTCCGCCACCAGTTCGCGCCCCGCTGCACTGCCGGAATATCCACTCAGCAGATCCGTGAGTTCATCAAACTGGAGAAGCGCGGCACTGCGAAAAGCCATACCATTCAAGGTTACGACTCGGCTGAAGAAATTTCCGGTATTCACGCGTCAACAACATATCTATGGATCAGAAGCCACTTGAGAAACTCGCAGACAAACAGCAGGGCTGGTTGAAGCCCCTTGGGGAAAAGTCCGACGCCTTCATGAATGGAGCGCTCGATTCCGTTGGATCTGCAGGCGAAGCCGTCAGAGACTCGCTGGTGAACAGCCGCATTCTGGGCCATACCAGGCACCCCACAGTTACCGATATCCCGTTGGGAAGCTGGACCGTCACGCTCGTCTCCGATGTCCTGGAGCTGACCGGGAATGAGCAGTGCTCGACCGCAGCCGATACATCGCTGACCGTGGGCCTGATCGCATCGCTCGCTGCTTCACTGGGCGGCCTGGCCGACCTGACCGAAACCCACCAGCCCGAAGAGCGCCGCCTGGGCATGATGCACGGCATCTTGCATGGCTTGACTACTGTGCTCTACGGCGGTTCACTCGCAGCCCGCCGCTTTGGTCAGCGCGGCCTGGGTAAAGGGCTGAGCTTCGCTGGCTACGGAACTCTGCTCGCCTCCGCCTATCTGGCGAATGAACTGGTCGAGCACCGCCGCACAACACCGTCGCACCACACGCCCCGACCTCTCGCCCAAGTGACCTGATAGCATTCCGCCATGACGCGCCGCGATCTCACTTCACTCCTACCTGTTCTTGGTTTAGCAAGCCTGGCATCGGCCGATTCAGAGACTGCCCACTCCCGGGTCTTTCTCTTCGATAAGCTGCCTGTCCACCAGTCCGCCGGCGGCGCCGCAACCCGGCCCGTGCTGAAGGGCAAGCTGGCCACTGGTGAAGTAATCGAAATGCATGAAACAACTCTGATGCCCGGCCAGATGCCGCATCCCGCACACAAGCACATTCACAGCGAGTTCATGCTCATTCGCGAAGGTGCGGTGGACTTTCTCATTGACGGCCGCTCGGAACAGGTCGGTCCCGGCGGAGTACTTTATGCCGCCTCGAGCGAGATGCACGGGCTGAAAAATAGCGGCGCGGTTCCTGCCAATTACTTCGTGATCGCCATTGGAGCAGAGCTGGAACCCTGACTGCCCGGCTGCCAGGCTCCGCAATCAGGTTCTCGCGGTGGCGCGCATACACACGCCCGTTCCCATCGGTTGCTGATGGGAGTTGACAAAGAATTCCGAATCTGAGACACTCCCATCAGTACACGATGGGAAGAAAATCACCCGCCGCCGACATACTGCCGGGCACCGTCGACCTGCTACTGCTCCGTGTTCTCGCCACTGGCCCGATGCACGGTTACGGTATCGCTGAACGGCTCAAACAAGTCTCAGACGACGTGCTCCAACTCGGTGAAAGCTCGCTCTATCCTGCGCTGCAGCGGCTGCTGGTAAATGGTTGGGTGAAGGCTGAGTGGGGTGCATCCGAAAACAATCGGCGCGCTCGCTATTACACGTTGACAGCGGCAGGACGCAAGCAACTCGCTGCTGAGCGCGAGGAATTTGCGCAAATGATCGTCGCAATTCAGAAGGTTCTGGAAATGGCGTAATGGACATGCTTGACAACTTAGGTCGAACCTGGCGGAAGCTGTTCCTGTGGGCTCGCCGCGATCGTCTCAGCCAGGAGCTTGCCGAGGAAATGGAACTCCATCTCCAACTGAAGAAAGCTGCCGCGCGAGAAAATTGGGCGGCAGGTGCGACGCCGGAAGGAAGTCGCCGTCAAATGGGCAACATGACGCTCGCCAAAGAGGAGAGCCGGGATGTGTGGGGCTTTGCGTGGATCGATGATCTTTTGCATGACGTTCGCTATGCACTGCGCACGTTTGCGCGGAACCCCGGGTTCGCAAGCATCGCCATAGTATCGCTCGCTCTCGGCATCGCGGGAAATACGGCAATTTTCAGCATCATCAACACGCTCCTGATCAGGCCTTTGCCGTTCCGGGAGCCGGACCGTCTGGTGCGGATCACGCAACTCTACCCCAAAGCCATGCTGGAGTATTTTGAGCAACGTTCAAAGGCCATGGACATCGCCTTCGTGAGTCCCGGTTCAGAGTTCAACCTGACGGGTGGGGGGCCAGCCTCACGCATCAACGGCAGCGAGACGTCCGCCAACTTCTTTTCGGTTCTCGGCGTAGACCTTGAACGTGGTCGCATGTTCCAACCTGGCGAAGAGCGCCCGGGGAGCGACGGAGTGGTCGTTCTAAGCCATGAACTATGGAGAGCCAGGTTCAACGCAGATCCAAATATTCTCGGCCGCACAATCACTCTTAACGGCATCGACCGGCGTGTCGTCGGCATAACAACGTCGAGCTTTTCGTTCCCCTCATCGATAGTGCAATTCTGGATTCCGGCACGCATCGATCCCGGCGACTCCGAAGACTATTGGGGCGGAGAGTTCGTGCCGCTAATAGCCAGGCTCCGGCCAGGCGCAAATATCGAACAGGCACGGAACGAAATTCATGCGCTCGCAGCCGGCGTTTGGAAGCTCTTCCCGTGGCCTATGCCCAGGCACTGGAACGCGGATTCAACCGTCATTTCACTCCAGTCAGACTTGGCGGGCGCTACTCAGACCAGGCTGTTCATCCTTCTCGGCGCGGTTGGCGCTGTGCTCATCATTGCCTGCGCAAACGTTGCCGGTCTTCTGCTGGCGCGCGCCACGGCTCGGCGCAAGGAAGTTGCCATGCGCGCGGCGCTCGGCGCAGGAACACGGAGGATCGTCCGCCAGCTTTTAACCGAAAGCCTGGTCCTCGCTCTGGCCGCCGGCTTCATCGGCTTTGCACTCGGAAGCACTTCGCTCCCTCTCTTTCGAGTTCTCGTGCCGGCCGGGATTCCCGGGATGGCTCATGTCGGCCTCGATTGGCGCGTTTGTGTCTTCTCCGCCGGCCTGTCGATTCTTACCGGCCTGGCTTTCGGCATTGTTCCAGCCCTCCATGCCCGCAAACTGGACCTCGTTGAAGCCATGCGGAGTGGCAGCCAGCGTTCCGCAACCAAGACCTGGGTCCAATTGCGCAGCGGGCTCATTGCATCTGAAATCGCCCTCACCGTCGTTCTGGTAGTCGGCGCCGGGCTGCTTGTCAAAAGCCTTTACGACATGACTGCCGCAAATCCCGGCTTCGACTCTCAACGCGTCCTGACCGTCAAGATCAGTCCGGAGGAGTCTTTGTGCACCCAACGCCAATCCTGCATCGCCTTCTACGACCGGCTGATTATGCAAGCCCGAGGCCTCCCCGGTGTTGTCGATGCGGCAGTGGCGAATACCGTGCCTCTCGATGGCCAGCTTCCCGTTATTCCTGCCGACGTGGAGGACCATCCCCGAACCGCTGAATTTCCTTCTCCGATGTTCTGGATCGGTGCTGTCACTCCGCACTACTTTCAAATGCTGCAGATTCCGCTCATCGCCGGCAGAGCATTTACCGAAGCGGATGGGCCGAATGCTTCCCCGGTAGTTCTGATTTCGGCCTCAACGGCCAGACGTTTTTGGCCAGGCGTCAACCCAATTGGCAAGCACATCAGAAAGACAGGCGAAGCAAGCTGGAGAACCGTCATCGGAGTCATCGCCGACGTCAGGCAATTCAATCTGGCAAACCATTCGCCGGGCTCAATCAGTGGCGCGATGTACCTGCCATATGCCCAAGCCGTTCAAAGTCGTAACCAGATCCCCGTCGTGATGCAATTGCTGGTGAAAACTTTGGCGAACCCGGAACTTATGGCCCCGGAGCATATGGCTATGAGGTTGCGCCGGGTGGCGGTTGCTACGAATCCCGACGTACCTGTCGGAAAGGTCATCCGCCTGACCGACATTGTCGGAGAGTCCATCTCGGGATTCCGCTCGACCATCTGGGTATTTCTTAGCTTCGCGGCGACGGCGCTGGTTCTGGCTGCGATCGGACTCTATGGCCTGATGTCTTACTCAGTCTCGCAGCGTACCTACGAGATCAGTGTGCGCATGGCGATAGGCGCACCGGCCGGCAGCGTTGTCCGCTTAATTCTGAGACAAAGCTTGCAAATTGCAATCACCGGAGTCGTAGCTGGAATTGGCGCGGCCTTCCTGCTGACACGCTTCCTCTCAGGAATGCTCGTGGGAGTCACTGCCACCGATCCTTGGACCATCGCCGTCGTCGCAACGCTGGTCTTAGCTGTGACGGTGATCGCCACCTCCGTTCCGGCGTGGCGCGCCGGCCGCGTTGATCCTATTCGAACCCTTCGCGCCGAGTAAAACCTTCCAGTTCTCGACGAAACTGACGCGGTCCTTGTCTTCAACCGGGCCAGACTGATATCGTGGGGCCATCCCCCATGTCAACGTCCTCTGAAGTCCTTTCTCAATCCCAGAGCGCTTCCCCAAGCCCGCTTCAGAAGCCCGTTCGCCTGCTTTCCCTCGACGTATTTCGAGGCGCAACCATGGCCCTCATGGTGCTGGTAAACAACGGCGGTGGTCCCGGCTCCTACTCCCAGCTGGAACACTCCGCCTGGGACGGCTGGACGCTCACAGACTGCGTCTTCCCTTCTTTCCTTTGGATTGTCGGCGTTGCTATCTCGATCTCGCTCTCCAAACGGCTCGCGGCCGGGGTTCCGCGCTCCACCATCGCCCTCCAAACACTTCGCAGAGCCGCCATCCTCTATTGCCTTGGCCTACTCGTCTATCTTTACCCCTTCTTCAACTTCTCGACCATGCGGCTCCTCGGCGTTCTCCAGCGCATCGCCATCTGCTACTTACTCGCCTCGTTGATTTACCTGACTACTTCCCTGCGCGGTCAGATCCTCTGGATCGCCGGCTTATTCGCAAGTTACTGGGTGATGATGAAAATGGTCCCCGTGCCTGGCTTTGGAGCCGGGCACCTCGATATCCAGGGGAACTTTGCGCACTATGTCGATCAACTCATCCTCGGCAGGCACAATTATGCGGAAACCAGGACCTGGGACCCCGAGGGAATCATCAGCACTCTCCCTGCGCTGGCCACCGCCCTGTTCGGCGTATTGGCAGGGCGCATCGTGCAGTGGAAGCGCGAAATCGCCGCCCGCACCTCCTGGCTCTTTGTCATCGGCGGCTTACTCTTCCTCTCCGCCTTCATGTGCAACCACTGGATGCCCATCAACAAAAAGCTTTGGTCCGTCTCGTTTAGTCTTCTCATGGCCGGGCTCGACTTCATGGTCTACGCGGGAACCCTCTGGGTCATTGACGGCGAAGGCCACCGCCGCTTCACAAAGCCATTCGCGATCATCGGCATGAATGCCATCACTGTCTACATGGTGTCCGAGTTACTGGCCGGAACCCTGGAAGCAATCCGAGTTGGGAATGGTTCCTTGCAGCAGATCGCCTTCAACGGAGCCTTCGCCTCCTGGGCCGGACCCGCCAACGCCTCCTTGTTCTATGCGCTCAGCTTCGTGCTCCTCATGTACGCGGTAGCCTATGTCATGTATCGCAAGGGCTGGTTCCTGAAGGTCTAGTTCCGTCAGATCGCTTCCCGCAATCGGGGATACAAGCTCACCGATCCCGCCGCCAGATAGCCGTAATCCAGCCGCGCGGTCAGCACCTCTGTTGTCATCAGTCGGCGATACATCGTCTCAATCAAGGGACGAAGCCGTGGCCACGGAGTGAGATAGTCAAACCGCAGCACTTCCATCATGCATCCGAAGTTCGGATCGAAGTAAGCAGGCAAAGGTTGTCCGTCCGTCATGAAGCTCGACCCGCCTAAGCGCCGTAGCATCGAAGCCGACTGATGCCGCACCGTAGCTGTGCACGCGCCCAGCGTTCCGCCCCAAAGACTCCCGAGAGCATAAGATCCAGCGGCCGTCTCAAGCGCGGCTTTTGTTTTCCGCAATTCCTCAGACAACGCCCAGCCACCCAGCTCGACATATAACAGACTGCGCTGCCGCGCTGCTTGCAAATCGCATTCCACAGCGCCCCGCAACTGGGCCGACCACTCTGGATCTTGCCCCATCGCTGATTGACCGATACGCAGAACGTTGTAATGAACAGTGTTCGGATAAACCAGGTATCGTGCGCATCCCACTACTCTCCCATCACCGTCACTCAGAGTAAGATGCCAGGCCTCCTCGTCGCCGCACATCCGAAATCTACCCTCAGCATCCAGCGCATCGTCGCCGATCGCTCTGTCGTTGTAATACACGCGCCCCCGGAGGCGCTGCACTCCATCCAATTTCGACCGGTAAACTGACTCGTCGACGGTGTAAATCGAAAACGCCGGATCATAATTGGCAAACTTCGGCGCGAGTATTTGAAATTTATAATGGCGATCCACTCAGCGTCGTTCCCAAACCGTTTATCGGCGGGAACACTGAGCGGCATTAGAGGCAAAATCAGCTCGCCGGCACTGGCGTCAGTTGCGGAGCTTTCTCGCCGATTTGCTGGCGCCAAAGCGCGTAATAAAGACCCTTCTCGTCAAGCAGTTCCGAGTGCGTCCCTGCTTCCACAATCCGCCCCAGCTCCAGCACATAAATCCGGTCCGCGTGCATGATCGTCGAAAGTCGATGGGCAATCAGAATGGTGACCACGTCGGTTCGCTGCCCGACATCTTGAATGGTGCGCGTAATCTCTTCTTCCGTGATCGAGTCGAGCGAAGACGTCGCTTCATCGAACACCAGCAGATGTGGCCTCCGAAGCAACGCGCGCGCAATCGACAATCGCTGCTTCTCACCACCCGAGACCTTCACGCCGCCTTCCCCGATCACCGTATCCAGCCCCTTATCGGCGCGCGCCAGCAGCGAATCCGCAGCCGAGCGATGTAACACACTCAGGCACTCCTCATCCGTCGCGTCCGGTCGCACAAACTGCAGGTTCTCCCGAATGCTTCCCGAAAACAGCTGCGTGTCTTGCGTCACAAACCCGATCTGCGTCCGCAATTCTTCCGGATCGATCCGCCGCGCATCGATTCCGTTATACAGAACCGTCCCCTCTTGCGGCTGGTACAGTCCGACCAGCAGTTTCACCAGCGTCGTCTTGCCCGCGCCCGAAGGTCCCACGAAAGCAACCGTCTGGCCCCGCTCCATCTCGAATGACACATCGGAGAGCGCCGGACGATTCGCCGTGCGATGCTGAAACGTCACGTTCTCAAAACTCAGCGAGCGTAAAGCTCCAAGCGGCGCCGGTTCCGCCGGCTTCGCCTCTGGTGGAATCTTCAGGATTTCGTCCAGAATGTTGAGCGACGCCTCAGTTTCACGATAAATGTTGACAATGTTCCCCATCTCCTGCAACGGTCCGAAAATGAAGAACGAATAGATGAACAGCGAAAAGAACTGCCCGATCGAAATGCGCTGCGTAAAAATCAGGTACAGCATCAGAAACAGAATGCTCGTCCGAAGCAGGTTCACCGCCGTTCCTTGAATGAATCCCAGGCTCCGCAAATAACGAACCTTCTTCAACTCCAACTTCAGAATCTTTTCCGTGGTCGAGTTGAGCCGGTTCACTTCCTGCCGCGCCAGCCCCAAAGTCTTCACCAACTCGATATTGCGAAGCGACTCTGTCGTCGCACCGGCCAGCGCCGTCGTTTCGGCGACTATGGTCTTCTGAATCACCTTGATGCGCCGGCTGAGCACGGAACTGATCACCCCCAACAGCGGAACCGTCAACAAAAAGGCGGGCACGATTACCCAGTACACGCTGAGCGCATAGAACGTGACGAATACGATCCCCACCGTAGTCGTAAACAGAACGTTTACGAATGCGGTGATGAACCGCTCCACATCGGATCGAACTTTTTGCAGCTTCCCCAGCGTCTCCCCGCTTCGCTGGTCCTCAAAAACTGCATAAGGCAGCGACAAAGAACGCTCCACACCGTCCGCATAGAGCTCCGCGCCCGTCCTCTGCACGACGATGTTGACGCAGTAGTCCTGAAAGTTCTTCGCGACCCGCGAGACAAACGCCACACCCACCGCCGCCCCCAGCAGCAGACTCACCCCGCGAATGAACTGCGATGTCGAATATTGATGGAATTTCGTCGCATACTGGTCAATAATGTGCCGGAAAATCCAAGGGTCCAGCAGCGAAAAAATCTGATTGATCGCCGCCAGCCCAAGCGCCAACAAAACCAGACGCCAGTGCTTTTTAAGATATTGAGCTAGAAGAGCCATCGAGACGCCATATTCCTCAGCATAGGTGTTTGATGCCGGCCGCGAGTCGAAAGTTGAAGCGTCGGAACGGGCTCGCGCCGCGATGCTGCGTTATTGGCGCTGGGTAAGTGAAGATTCAGGCAGGCCCGCCAGTCCAAGATCGCCTGCACGGCTTTTCATTGCCTCAATGCAGAATGCAATATGCTCCTCCAGCGGAACATCGAGCTCCAGCGCGCCGCGCGTGATATCGTCCCGGTTCACTGCCCTGGCAAAGGCCTTATCCTTCAGCTTGCGTTTCACTGACGGGACATCGACTTCGAAGATGCTTTTACGGGGTTTAACAAAAGCGCATGCGCTGAGAAAACCGGAAAGCTCGTCGCAGGCGAACAGCGCTTTTCGAAGAGGGCGATCGCGCGGGACGCCCGTGAAGTCGGCATGGGAAAGAATCGCCTGTCGGATCTCTTCACTGACGCCCCGCTGTGCCAGCATCGGTTCACCTTTTGTCGGGTGATCCGGCAGGCTTGGATGGATCTCCCAGTCGAAGTCATGAAGCAGGGCAGTGACGGCCCAGATCTCTTGATCGGCCTCAAATTTGGCCGCGTAAGCCGACATGCAAGCTTCGACGCCCAGCATGTGCCTGCGCAGGCCTTCGTTTTGCACAAACTCACATACGACTGCCCAAGCTTCATCTCTTGTCATTGGTTCCTCTAAGCTTCGACGATGGTTACGGAATTCAATGTGTCGCCCTGTTTGACGGCGTCCACGACCTCCTGTCCGGAACGCACCTGTCCAAAGACGGTATGTTTGCCGTCGAGCCAGTTGGTCACAACGTGCGTCAAAAAAAACTGGCTGCCGTTCGTATTCGGTCCTGCGTTTGCCATCGACAGCGAACCGGCCTGATGCTTGTGTGGGTTGCCCTTCGTCTCATCTTCGAACTTATAACCGGGTCCGCCACGGCCCGTACCGGTGGGGTCGCCTCCCTGAACCATGAAATCCGGAATGACGCGATGAAAGACGGTGCCGTTATAGAAACCGTCGCGAGCGAGAAACACAAAGTTGTTTACAGTCTTCGGCGCATCCTTCGCAAAAAGATCCACCACAATTTCTCCCCGGCTTGTGGCGATGGTTGCGGTGTAGTTCTTCGCTGGATCAATAGTCATCGGCGGCGGGGCCGAATATTGTTTACTCATGCCCCCAGTGTAGGGCAGCGCCGGCCCGGCCCGGTCCGGAAGAAGACATTTGAGTCGGGCTTATCCTGATGGCATCATGACGTTGGATCTGGAGTGTTTCACGGAGCCGGTCGCCTCAGTGCTCGCGAGCTACCCCAAGCTGGAGCTCCCGCTGACCAGGTCTAAGTTGCCTGAACATCCCGATTTGGACCGGCTTGCAAAGAAGCGGGCGGCGCACTTATTCCCGGACGCGAGAGATCCGGTCTGCGCTCACAGTGGGCTCCTGCTGTTCTTAGGAGGGTGGGAGCAGAGCCACCATGTAGCTCAGGACATCAGTCGCGCTGAAGGCAGCTATTGGCACGCCATTGCGCACCGTATTGAACCTGATATCGGGAATGCCGGCTACTGGTTTCGCCGGGTTGGCGCTCACCCGATCTTCGCAGCGTTGCAGGACGGTGCGGCGTCCATCTCCGCGAACCACGGCGAGAGCGGCTGGACCACGCCGGATCCGTGGGACCCATTCGCATTTCTCCGCCTCTGCGAACGCGCGGCGTCGGACGAGAAAAGTGAAAGCTATGCGCAAGCAGTGGAAATCCAGTCTCTCGAATGGACACTGCTGTTTGAATGGTGCGCCCGGCCTGTCGTTTAGAACCGGCGGCGTGTCCGCAACCTCTCAGTTTTCAGGCGATTGCAGAGCTCAGGAGCGATTTGTTCCCTTCGGAGGCATCGGCTACACTAGGGAGTTTAAGTCTGCGATTCAGGTCCTCAAGAGAAGTGTGCCGCCAATGCTGAAACCTGCATAGGGGGCGCAACGTCAGGGGAGTTTCACGCGGCATGGAAAGGATTTGCTTTTAGATGATTCATCACAGGCTTAGAGGCCTGCGTATGCCGATGTTGGCTGTGTCAGTTGTCTATCTTGGCGCTTTTGTCGCAGTGCCAGGGACCGCTTCTCCTCTTGATCCAGCCAGTGGTGCAACTCAATCCCAGCAACAGCCGCAGCAGACCCCTTCGCAGTCTCAACAACAGCAAACGCCCCCACAGCCGCAGCCTCAGCAGAATAATCCTTTCGAGAACGTCCCGACCGCACCGGAGAAGCCGAATCAGCCCGCGCCAGCCAATCCTTCGGGAGTGCAGGAGGCAAAGACCACTCCTATTGGCGCTAACGTCAT
>CBAAAA010000076.1:0-13168 GCA_964658695.1 uncultured Solirubrobacteraceae bacterium
CACGCGGATTATGGAGGCGCGCCTGGAGGAACGTCTCAGCATCGATTTCAATATTGATAGTCGGGCTATGCAAGCTCTCGTACCGCACCTGATCTTGCAGCCACTGGTTGAGAACGCCATCCGCCATGGGATGGACACCCGTTTTCAAGTGAGGATACTGGTAGGCGCGCGATGTGAGGACAACGCTCTTCTGCTGAGTATCCGGGACCACGGCCCAGGTTTTGATGAGGCGCGCTCTCCTGGCGTTGGTATCGGCTTGCGGAACACTACCAGTCGTCTGGAACGTCTCTATTCAGACCGGCAAGATTTCAAAATGCAAAACGCAGCGGACGGTGGGGCGTTGGTTGAAATTCGCATACCGTTTCAGACAGAGGCGGCGTCAACCCGGGCGCTGCAGCTTATGGTCGAATGATTCACGCTGTCCTGGTTGACGACGAGACTCCGTCGCGCCGGAAGCTTCGCCATTTGCTGGCGAGCGAAGCAGATATTGCTGTCGCCGGGGAGGCGAGTTCAGGAGCCGAGGCGGTTGAACTTCTCAATCGCGTGCGACCCGATATCGTGTTTCTCGATATCCAGCTACCTGACTGCAGCGGATTTGATGTAATCGAGGCGATCGAATCGCGTGACGGTCTGCATCTTGTTTTCGTAACCGCGCATGACGATTTCGCATTGAAGGCCTTCGATGTACACGCCGTTGACTACCTTCTCAAGCCCGTGGAGCCGAGCCGCTTCACGCAGGCAATCAAGCGGATTCGGCGCTTAATCGAGACGCCTGATTCGGGCCGCATCGTGAGTAGACTGGATGAGCTGGTAGAGGCCTTACGCTCCGATCCGGCTTACGTTCGTCGCTTACTGATCCAAGAGAACGACCGGTCGATATTTCTCGAAGTCAGCCGGATTGAATGGATTGAGTCGGCGCGCAATTACGCCTGCATTCATTCAGGGGATCGGACCTACATTTTGCGCAGCAGTCTGGACTCGCTGGCGGCGAAACTGGATCCGAAAATCTTCCGTCGCATCAGCCGGTCAGAGATCGTGAATGTGGAGCGGATCGCCGAAGTCCGGGCCTGGTTTCACGGCGATCAGAAAGTGATTCTGAAATCGGGTCAAGAGCTGAACTGGAGCCGCCGCTATCGCACCGCGACGCTCGACGAATTGGAGCGGGCATAAGTCTGACATACAACTGCAGGTCGTACGTCCTGCCTGAAATCCCGGTCGTCCCAAATCCCGCGCGTGCGGCTGAAAATAGCTTCACAATCTTCCTATGAAGCTTTTACGCGGCACTTTCGCACTCGTTGCAATAGCAGGACTCCTGACGGCGGCTGAAGACGGTGATTGGCCAAGCTACGGTCATGATCCCGGCGGCCAGCGATTCTCCGGGCTTACGTCCATCAACCGGTCGAACATAAAGTCCGTCAAGCTGGCATGGACATTTCGAACCGGCGATGCGTATACGCCTGCAAGCGGATCGAAGCCAACTCAGTTCGAAGCGACGCCCCTTTACGTCGATGGAACTCTCTTCATCGGCACACCATTGGGGCGCGTGATCGCGCTCGATCCCACCACGGGGAAGCAGCGCTGGGCGTCTGATCCCCACATTGACAAGGATAAAGGCTACGGCGACTTTGCGAATCGTGGAGTCTCCACATGGAAGTCCCCTGCCGGCCAGCGGATGATTTATATTGCAACCATCGACGCACATTTGATCGCAGTCGATGCCGCAACTGGTGAGCCGTGCCGAGATTTTGGAGATAACGGCGTTGTGAACCTCAGGCATGGGCTGCGCCTCAGTCCACATGGATTCGCGGACTACGAAGAGACGTCGCCGCCCGCGGTGGTGGGCAACACCCTGGTGGTTGGTTCAAGCATACAAGACAATAGCTGGACCGATGAACCGAGCGGAGAAGTCCGGGGTTTCGATGCGGCCACCGGAAAATTGAAATGGACGTGGGATCCGATTCCGCAAAGTGCCGCGGCGGTGGGCGCCGATAGCTGGAAGAACGGAAGCGCCCAAAGAACCGGCGCTGCGAATGCCTGGTCGGTCATCGCGGTCGACCCCGTTCGCAAGCTGGTGTTTGTGCCCACCGGAAGTGCGAGCCCTGACTTCTATGGCGGAGAGCGCGTCGGAAACAACTTGTTCGCCAATAGCCTTGTGGCCCTCCGGGCCGATAGCGGCGAGCGCGTGTGGCACTTCCAGACTGTTCACCATGACTTGTGGGACTACGACGTGGCCACGCCTCCATTGTTGTTCGACATTCATCGCGGCGGACAGACCATCCCGGCGATCGCAATTGGTTCCAAGACTGCCAATCTGTTCATCCTCAATCGCGAAACCGGAGAACCAATCTTCGGTGTAGAGGAGCGCCCTGTGCCACAAAGCGACGTGCCGGGTGAGGTGTCGTCGCCGACTCAGCCCTTTCCCCTGAAGCCTGCGCCAGTTTCGCCCCAGCAAATCTCGGCGAGCGAAGCTTTTGGTATTGACCAAGCTGATCGCGACTGGTGCCGCGCCGAAATCAGCAAGCTTCGCACGGGGAGCATCTTCACACCTCCCTCCCTTCAGGGCAGCTTGTTCCTACCCGGAAATATCGGCGGCCAGAACTGGGGTGGAATGACCTACGATCCACTTCATGACCTGTTGATTATTCCAACCAATCATCTTGCTTCAGAAGTTCGCCTGATCCCCCGCAGCAATTATGAGAGCCTGCGCGACTCCCGGGACCGGAAGTTGGATGGCGATTGGGAGTTCGCTCCGCAGCATGGAACGCCCTATGGCATGATGCGACGAATCCTGGTGAGTCCGAAGCGAGTGCCTTGTACAGCGCCTCCTTGGGGCACCCTCGTCGCCATCTCGGCTTCGACGGGCGACAAGAAATGGGAGACGCCTCTCGGACAGCTCAGCCCAAAACTTCCCGCCAGTTTTGGATCGCTTGCGTTGGGCGGTCCCATTTCGACCGCGGGCGGCCTGGTGCTGGTTGGAGGAACTGTGGTCCCGGCGCTCTACGCGTTCGATGTCGAGACAGGGGAACAGTTATGGAAGGCCGATCTTCCAGCCAGCGCCAGGGCCGTGCCTATGACGTTCCGTGGTCCGGACGGCAAACAATACATCGTGGTCAGTGCGGGCGGCTTTGGAATCTCGGATCTGTCTCCGGTTGGTGACTACGTGGTTGCGTTTAGCTTGTAAGATTGGCTGGTTTGGCATTGGCCGACTGAGCCTCTGCAATTGTCTGGCGGATTTCTCTGGCGAAGCTATCGTTCAATCGCCACAAATTCGTGGCAACCTCTGTGAGGTTGTTGGAAGCAGTCTCGAACGGTGTTCCCAATGCTCTCAGCCGGTCTTCCATGTTCATCACCGGCTGAACGAGCTCTTGCAGGCGGGCTTGCATCGCTTCTGACTCCTGTCGATAGGCGGTCGTCATCGTCCCGCCCAGATCAGCGATGGCGCGCGAAAGTTGAAGCTGAACCTCCGTTGTCGTTGCCTTCATCGCTTCCGCAGAGGTCTGAAACGCCGCGGGCAAAGAGCCGGCTGCTGCGCCGACTTGCGCGGCCGCCTGCTGGAGGACAATCGTGCTTTGGCGCACCAAGTCGTAATACCCGGACAGCATCGCCTCGAACGTTTTCTGCTCATTCACGATCTGTCTTTGATGTCCTTCCACCACGCTATAGAAACGACGAATTTCATCCTCAAACTTTCCCCAGCGTCCAAGCGAATCCGAAAACTTCGCGATCTCCGCCACCAGCCTGGTCTGAGCATTTTCCAGTGCATGTTCGGAGCCTTCAAGACCGCGGGAGAATTCACGCATGCCAGCTGAAAACATCTCCGCCGCACTTCGCGCGCTTTCTATCGAGCTGACAAACCGTGTTGCATGCGTCTCAATGACCTCAGAAGCATCCGTGACGCGGGCCGCATTATGCAGAGTATGGATTGCCCATTGGGCGGCACGTTGTGCGACCGTCGGATAGAGCCTCGGGATCCAGAGCGCAGTCGTTTTCCTCCGCAGCGCGGAAAGCACCGGCTCCAGGCTCTCCCGCTGATGGCGCAGGTAGAGAATTCCGCCCGCAATGGTCAGCAAGAGACCCCAGATCAATGGCGGAAAGGCGCGTTGATTCGCCATCGAGGACGTCACGTATGCGACTGCCTGCCGGGACAGCATCAGCAGCGTGCCCAGCGCTCCCAGAAGCAGAACAAGAATCAGCTCGTTCCGCAGTTGCCCGGACTTATTTCCAATCTCCTGGCACGTCTGCGCGTTTAACTCGGCAGAGTCGAGCGAACTCTCATCGCAGCCAGCCACAAAAATCGCTCGGAAGTGAGACTGGAGTATGAGCGGTATCGCACCGCCGCCCGATAGCTCTGTCGCGCACGCCTGTTCAAAGAGAGTTCCCGGATCGACGGAGGCCTCCTCGCCCTGAATCCGCCTTCTGTCACGCCAGAGCTGGTGTGTGCGCAGCTGATCAACACATCCATCCAGACGCTTCAAAGCCAGCCCCATGTCAGCCAGAATTGCCGCTTCCAATTGGAGCCGCCTCAGCCAGAATGCAAACCATCCGATCAGCAGAACGACAAAGAGCAGGGACAGAAGATCAGTAGGGAAAAATGTCCGGACGGACATCTAGCTCCGCCCCCGAAGCTCACCTTTATTTAGAATTGTCCAGCGGCCGCCGGACTCCTCCACCATGGCGGGACGAATCAGGCAAACGAGGGGTTCTGTTTCCTCCGCGGCAAGCGCTACCTCGAACAGGTATCGAAGCCCCTCGCTCCTGAAATAGCTTTGCTGCAATCGAAGACCCGGCTCCGGTACCACGAAAAAGGTTCCATTAGCATCGACCAGGTTGTAGATACCTCCCTCTTTCTTTGCAAACCTTGGTTCGCCGCCCTTCTCCCAGATCTCGTTTACATTCTCCGCGCCGAAATCGATGGGCCGAAACGTTCGCGCCCATTTGGCGGGTTCGGCGTTGTATAACGCAACAAATTCCCGCTGAAAGGCCGAGAGCTCCGGCGATGAAACCTGAGACTTAGAAACGGTAACTCGCTCGATGTCCCCGTACCGCCCATTCCCGAGTAGCTGCAATAAACGCTCGCCAGCCCTCTGCAGGCTCCCCAGATATTTGACTTGTCCTTCCAGTGCATCGTAGATTGGCGTGTCGGGCCCAACTTGTTCGAGCACGCCCAACAACGCATCCTGAAAGCGTTGGCTCAGGGCGTTCTGGTCCTCAAAGAATCGAAGTAGTGCGAGCCGCAGTTCTCCGTCGCTCATTGCCGGTCCCTCAAACAGGCTAACGGCCTGACCCGGTGCCACGCGACTTCTCCGCATCCCTTGCAATCCCGATGATCAGCGCCTGCAGACCTTTAATAAATGGAGGTGTGAGGTCCATGTCTTCAGAAGGTTTGTTTCTCTGATCGGCGAGGAACTGGCGTACGCGCTCGGTGGCACGCGCGAACAATTCCTCCTTTCGCAGGCTGGTGCGAGGATACCCGATCTTCTCGGCCATACGGAAATACTTGTCGTAGAAAACTTCCAGCTGTGGCAGACCAGCGAGTTCCACCTGCGACATTTCTTCCCTGCTCACAAGATTAGTTTCAGATTTTGGAACCCCGCCGATGGAGAAGGGCTCGCCGGCAATCAAGTCGTCCCAATGCTCGGCGTTTGACCGTAGCGAACTCGTCACTACCAGGCCCGTGGCCGCCTCCTGCTTCGGCTTTGCACTCAACTTGATCTGGACATTGCGAGGAGCCGAATCGGTCCATTTTGCGCCGCTGAATAGGCTGTCAGTCAGCAGACGGGCGAAGGAGCCCGACGGGTCATATTGCCCGCCGTCCGCCCAATGCAGCAACTGTGCGCCGTTGCCACCCAGAAAAACACCTCCAAGATCGCGCTTATAGAGGCCTGCCATCTCCAGATGGCGGAGAACAATTCCGAGGTAATAAAATAGACCCGCCATCCCGAAGCGCAGTGGAAGAGCTGGTGTTTCGAGTTTGTCTTGCAAATGTAATTTCTGCGCGAGACTGACTCCTGCGTCCCGAAGCATCGCCTCCGCATGCGCAAAGAACTCGGTCTCCGACTGGTCAGCGATCAATCGGGAGACGGTGGCCTCAGAGACGCGTTCCGGCGCGATACTGGCGAACTCCGGAAGTAAGCGCGACCGAAGCTGGAATAAGGGAGCAAGAAACAGGTCGCGTCCGGCAAACTTCAGCGAGACTCCACACCGCTCAGTGTTTTCCTGCCAGACAGAGATGTCGGTCGTTCCCCCACCGATGTCGAGAAAAGCCGCACCGACCACGGGCGGAGCCTCTTCACGTTCTGTGAAGTAGCGAGCGGTTGCGAAACTCTCGGTCATACTAACCGGTTCGTGAGTTGAGCCAAGGCCTGTCTCTTCCGCAACAAAGGCCGCAATCGATCTCCATTCCCGCCGGTAATCATCCCTTCTGTGAGGATTGAATGCGGCAGGAAGCGAGTAGAACCAGTTGATCTTCTCAGCTCCGGCGATAGCTGCTTCTGCGGCGGTTTGCAGGCACACCTGTTGCAGGTAAGGACGGCTCCGGCCGCGAGTGACGCCTTCCCACTTCAGATCGGTCGCCAGCCGCCCGGCACTCAACTCCTGAATATTGTGGGAGCGGCTGTAAAACAGGATATGCGCTCCGGAGATGGCATTGAAGGACGTCTGCTCGGGATGGCGCATACGAAGAAAGGAAAGAAAGGGAGAAGTTTCAGCGGCTCCTTCCGACTCAGGGGTGAACGGCAAGAAGTATTTGTAAAGGGCCTCAGGCCGGTCTGCATCTCTGCCGACGACGATGCGTAGCGGTCCGGATTGCGCCAACACCAAGGCACGCTCGTGGTCCTGCCCGGCTCGCAAAACAACGTTGGTGCTGCTGGTTCCAAAATCGACGCCTGCCGTCCAGACGCCTTTCGGAGGTGCAATGATTTCTGTCAGCTTGTTGAAAATGATCCCGGCCTCCTGCATCGCGGCCTGCCCGCGTTGAGGATGCGGATGTCGAAGGAAAAATCCTTCAGGAACGGCATTCAGCCGCGTCACTCGTACCTGTTGACCTCCAGATAAACTTTCCGTCTGCTCCTCCAGTCGTCCTCCAGGGGAGATCGGAAAGGGCTCTGCCGAAAAAGCGCTCTCGGAGTTCGACCACCAGAACGTGCTGTACAAATTCCAACCCTTCTTTCGAAAAGGCGGCCAAACTTCAAGCACCGGGATTTGCTGCATGGAGGTCTGCTGTTCAGTTGTATACGATCGAGTGATCTCAATGGATTTTCCGCTTTTTATGGGCAAACGAAGCTTTACGACGACCACGTTTCCGTTGCCGTGATTCTCCACAGCGAAACGTACGTTCTGCACAATCTGACCCGCTGGAAGCAACTCAGCAAGACGCTGAGAAAAGGGCATCACGGGATACTCAGACAACTGATCGGCGACTTCTCGCTGTCCACGAGCGTGATTCATCCCGGATCTCTGCTGGGTGCCCTTCAAAAGGTACAACCGATCGAGGAAAAGTGTTTTCGGATCGATCCACTCCGCTTCGCCCGGGAGTGCCCGTCCGGCAAGGATGCGCCGGTTATCGCCCCACACCGCAATATTGATGTCGAGCAGCGACGTCCCGCTCACCACCGTGATCTTGTTCGGGTCCGCATAGGGCTCGATGGCAACATCTTTGTCGCTGGCGCGGAGGGCGAGCAGCACAGGCGCCGGGGGAAGCGGGCTGTCCAACAGGAGGTCGGAGTGCTCTAAACGAATCTCTTCCTGCCGCAGGGGAGCCCCTAGATAACGGTACGCGGAGGCCCCTAAACGAAGCACTCCTTCGCCGAGTTGGGCGGCAGGAACCTGGTCCCTGGTGAGATCGTCCTCGAAGTGACTGATGGTTCTAAGCAGCCGGTTCTGCCCTTCGCTCCAGGAGACGACCTGGGCCGACTCCGAGCCATGGCGCGCCAGGTTCCCTCTGAGATTCTTAAGCCACGCTGCAAGCAATTGCCGGTCTTCGTCATTGAGGACGCCGGCAACGGACGGATCGCGAAACTGAGCTCCATCGAACCAGGAACTCGGAAGCGCTTTCAGACCGGTCATTGCAGGCCCCTGTGCCGGACAAATGAGCGTGAGCGGCGAAGTGATTGCCAGCAGTGAACCGCCTTCGCCGCGCAATAAATAGATCGCGTTCCAGCTTGTGTCCGGGTAAAGCTGATGAATGCCGTGCCTGCTTCCATCCGCGCTATTCCGTGCCGCCACTGCCAGCGGCCAAGTCCCGTAAGCGTTCAGCAGCAGCTCTTCCGCTTTGATCGCCATACCCTTGCGGGTCCGCAGCGCTAAGACCGCGAGAAATCCACGAAAGGCCGCAATAGCGTTCTTGTGCAACAAATGATTCTCATCGTAAAGAGCATTCGAAAACAAAATGAGCCGCGCCCAGACATCCGGGATCAGATCTACTTCAATCTGTCTTTTGCCGCTCGCAGTATTGGGCGTACGGCGTGCAATCACCTCCAGATCGGTCCATAACCGTTTATCCCACTGCCCGGTCTTTCCGGACCCAAAACCATCTTGGCTTTTATCTGAAACGGGCAACATTGGCGGCATAGTTAACGCTGATCTCCTGGACCCAATCGGGACTTACGCTGTGGCAGTGGCAAGCGCCTGAACGAAGTGACCGAAGCCCGACAGATCGGGTTTGTGTTCTACCGGAAGTCCGGCAATGCTTCTGACGACCTGAGGAGCTGACGACCGATACCGGTCTCCGACAATTAACGTGGAGAACGCATCATCAACAAACTGGCCCTGCCCAAAAGCATTCGCGTGCACAAGGTTCAAGGCGAGTCCGGCACGGCTGTGCAGATCGATCCACCAGCCCAGAAAGGCTCTGCAAAAATCGCGCATCGATGCGGCCTGTTCCTGAAATTCGGCGCTGGCCGGATTCACACCCATATCTGTGATATGCCGAGCGAACCAAGCGCCATGTTTGCCGGGCCGCACCGCCTTCTCCAGTTCAGGATAAAAGTCATGGAGAAACAGAAAGCAGAAACGAGTGAAGGCCGCCAGCTTCGGCTTAATCCTGTCCTGTTCCGGAACGTCGCTCCAGTTGAACTCGGATTCTCGTTCCCGATGTAACACATACAACTCCGGGCCTGCCGCACCATTTTCCGCCGGGTCTGCGGGACGCCACGTGACCAGGAAGTTTGACGCAGCCAGCGCCGCGAGAAACTCTACAAGGTCGGACTGATTGCGTTGTTTCTCCTTGCCCACCGCGGCATTTTCAAGATGACGCCACCGGTCTGCTCCGATCGCGTAGACGCATTGATAACGGCTTGGATTCAACACGTAATAGCGAAGCGCGTCTTTCATCATCATGATGAAGTCGTTGGGGTTGGCATGCGGGCCCTGCTCGTCAAGCCCGCTTGGATTGAACTCGAAATAGGGAAGTAGAAACGCTCCTCCGGACAAGACATTTTCACTGCCATGATTCATGCTGCTGATCAGCGAATCAGGAATACTGGGCAACCCTGCAGCGCCTGTCCCTCCGAACACGGACCCGATACTGAAGAGCTTGACGTTGTGGCCTTGTGCGGCTCCCGCCTCCAACTGCTCTCGAACTCTCTGTAAGGAGTCTACGTGCCCGTTCCGCCCGGTGCGCGCAGCCGCACGATAGACTGCTGCTCCGATCGACGGCCTGCCGCGGAAGCCTTCCGCGACCGAAAGCCTGCGCTTGTCCGGGTCATATAGAAATTCATACAGCGTTGCCAGACTCTCGGCATTGGCTCGCATCGATTCGTGGCCGACATAGTGATCCAGGGTCGGCTCCCCTTCGCGAGCCGAAAACGGAGACCAGGGTCGTTCGTCCAGCAGGCGGAGCTTGGGGCGGAAGAACGGTCCGTCTCCCATCCACTTCTGTCTTCCTCTGACTCGTTCGTACAGATGGACGAGATTCAGGCTCTCCGTCAGGTTTCCGTTGGTAGCGTCATTGTCCACACACAAGAGCGAAAGCTCGGCGTCGCCCAGAGCTCCTGCCGCCGCAAGAAATACCAGCGGCTTCAGTGCCCGATGCCCGGAGCCGCCGATGGACAGCAAACAGTTGCTCATACGCGCCGCCCCCAAACCATAGCTCCGAAGAGCGGCGTGTAGCGGTAATGATCAGGCGTGAGAAAAAGCGTAGCAAGCCAATAGGCCGTCAATATAAGCGCCCCGCTGATGCACATGGGAACAGCCAGACCTTCTTTCACCGACGGCGGAATGAGCCACGCCAACAGCGCTGCTCCAAATATCGCAGTACCCCAGAGCGCATACCAGACTCCTGCCTTTGTGTCATGTCCGCGTCCGCCATGCGCGATCAGAAGCCACCAACCAGTAAACAAGGCAGCGAGCGCCGCACTCCAACCCAGTGCCGTAACGTATGCGTTCCTCCATGTGTCCACGCTGACATTAGGGTCCAGGGGAGTGACGGAACTGGCGGCAAACCCGGACAACGCGAGCCCTAACCCCAGTACGACGGCGGCCGCGATGATCATTGCCATAAGCGTTGACGGCCATTGTTGGTTTCTCATCTGATTAAGAAGCTACAAAATAGATATACGCAACCGCAATGTCAGTTCGTTCAACGGCGGTGTTCGCAAGCCCGCGAATGAATGGCGCAAGATTCAAAGTTTTCAGCCCCCAATCGCGATGTTTCTGCCTTAAAGCCTCGTTAAATGCCATCGAACTGGCGCTGCTCGCCGTTATCCAGTCCGGCAGCAGGATATCGTTTCCCGTGCCGATCCGCCGAAGACGGAGCAGTACGATTTGCGATTGGGTAATGTCCGGACAGTTCACCTGTATGTTGACCTGCGAATAACCAGCCCGATCTTTCGTCAAGCTGGGTTCGCTTTCGCCCAGATCCCTGGAAGACCATTTTCCCGCCTTGTTTTCCAGGGCAACCAAGCTTTCCTTGTAAGTGCCACTCGAGGTTAACGACGGAGAACCGTCAACTCCCGGCATCAGTTCCGGCCTTCCGGTGATCGACGCGGTACTGCAACCGCGCGATGTTCTGTAGATCGAAAATGGCTTCGCTGTGATGCTGCCGGAGAAACGACTCTTCAAGGCGGCATTCGAGGTTTGGGTGACGGTGAGCCAGTTCGCCGATACCTTAACTGGCCTGTTGGATAGGAGCAGATAATTGGGCTTGCCAACCGTGAGCGTATGCTCTATCGATGCTCGCAACTTCTCAATCGCATCCGCCTTACCAAGCGCCAGCATGTACAGGTAGCGGTCTCCGGTGAAGTTTCGACCTTCTTGTACTCGGAAATCGAAATCAAAGACAGGGCCGCTGAACGGCATGCGCCACTGCCAGATCGCCAGGCTGGTTCTCTCCGGGAAAAAGGCTCCCCGAAGGGCTTGTTGGATGGAACTGATGTCCAAATCCTGTTCAAACAAATCCGTCATCACAACCGTCATGCGCCCCGGCGAGCTCTTCCGGAACACGTTGTCGATACGGGTTGTCGCGTATTCTTTGCCGGGCCGGAAAAAATCGTCTCTTGCCGCCGCAGCATAGAACGGCCGCTGTGAAATTGTTTCAATCACAGACCCAAACCTGTGATAGCTGATTTGTTCCGGCCTCCAAATCTCGGAGAAAGACAAGTCCAGATCTTGCAGCAATTGAGAAAACTTCCCATCGACTGGGCGTGCGAACCCCTGCATGGAAAGCGTTCCATCGAGATTGAAGTCTATCGTCTGAGTGGTTTCCGCAGTCCGATTGGCTCCAGCCTCAGGAGGGAAAACTGTCTCTACTGGAGGAGGTGCAATCGATTTCGCGCAGCTCAGCAAACATAGCCACGCAGGCATTGATGCCAACAGTGCTTTCCGAATGGGAAACAAGTTACGCATCCAACATTATGACGTTGGATCGGATTATAACGCGACAACAGAAACTACCCGGGCGCGTACTGGCAGTTTCTGTTGCCCTTTTCAAATGGCTACTGCAGCATGCGCTTCTGCTTGCGCAGGAACGCTGGCGTGTCGTAGTCGTGAACCGGTCCTTCTTCAGCCGCGGTTTCCGGTTCCGGTTCAGGCGCTGGCGCGGCGAACTCCGATTCGTGATTCACCATCGGTGACGGCTCAGCGACCGCGAAGGGGAAACTGGGACTGCGGCGATCGATTTCCGCAATCGGCTCGCGCTGGAAGCCGGTCGCAATCACCGTAATCTTCACCTGATCGCCCATCGACTCATCCATCACCACACCGAAGTTAATTTGCACATCGTGATTCTGTGCGGCCTCACGAATCAAATTACAAGCATCATTCACTTCATGGATGCCAAGGTTGCTCGATCCTGTGATATTGATCAGGACGCCTCGCGCGCCGACAATCCCGCCCTCTTCCATCAAAGGACTGTTGATGGCGTGGCGTGCCGCTTCCATAGCCGCGTCCGGCCCATGGCCGATTGCCGTTCCCATCATGGCGTAGCCCATCCCGACCATGATCGTCCGGATATCGGAGAAGTCGCGATTGATCAAACCAGGGGTGATGATGATGTCAGAGATCCCTTGCACGGCTTGCCTCAGAACATCATCGGCGAGGCGGAAGGATTGCAGAAAACTCGTGCCCTTCGGCGCCAGCGTCAGCAGTTTTTCGTTCGGAACAGTGATCACGGTATCGCAACTTGCTGCAAGTTCCGAGAGACCGCGCTCTGCCTGGCGCATGCGGCGGGAGCCTTCGAATGAGAATGGCTTGGTAACCACTGCCACGGTGAGAGCATTCAATTCTTTAGCGAGCGAGGCGACCACAGGAGCCGCGCCCGTGCCGGTGCCGCCGCCCAGCCCCGCGGTCACGAACACCATATCGGCGCCTTCCAAGATTTCGATGATGTGTTCAGTCTCTTCAAGCGCGGCTTGCCGTCCCACGGCTGGATCTGCACCGGCGCCTAAACCGCTCGCCAGTTTCTTTCCGAGGGCAAGCTTATTTGCAACTGGAGACGCCGCCAGCGCCTGCTTATCGGTGTTCATGACGTAGAAGTCTACGCCCGCAACGCCCTCCTGTAGCATTCGCGCCACAGCGTTTGACCCGCCGCCGCCAACGCCCACAACTTTGATCCGGGTGCCTGGCTGAACTTCCTCTTCGATCAAGAATTTCAAATCATCTGACATTTCTTACCTTCTTCCTATCGCGAAACCAAACCTGCCAAACCTGTGTTCGTGCGCTTCCAGTCGCGTTT
>CBAAAA010000077.1:0-13021 GCA_964658695.1 uncultured Solirubrobacteraceae bacterium
CCTTTTCATCGGCGATCTTTTGTGGATTGCGCTGGTGGTGCTCGCCCTTCAAACCGCGGTCAGGACTTCTTCGCAGTCGGCCCGCTAACCTCGATCAGTTTGGGAATGCGATCGGCCGCCTCTGGTAACGCTGGAAAGCTGGCGTGAGGTTCGGTCTGATACCAGTATGCGGTCGTGAAAAAACTGTCCGCCCGGTGATTGGCATGCCCGTGTTCGATCGTCATCTTGATCGACTGTTCAAACGTTACCGGATCTTCAAGGTGCCAGCGGTACAAGCAATAGCGGCCTCCGATTTGTTCTACGTCATGCGAATAGGGAGCGCCGTTATGCATGTAAGCAAATGGCTGAAACCCATGAACTCCGCCAAAATTCCACGCTCCGTTGTAGTAGTCCTCGGTACCAGTCCCAGTAATGGCCGGTGACTCGTCTGAGTCAATAAAAATCATCTCATCTCCTTCGCCAAACCAGCCTTTCTGGTTTTGGACGACCCCGTGGGTCACACCGACGAAGTGGCCGCGGCCTTTCGCTTCGAAGAAGACGTAGTTGTCTTTCCCGTCGAGATTCTTCTTATCGTTGATCGCAGTTGAGTATTCGTCTGACCAGTCGCTCGACCATCCCTTGTTGGGCGCAGCCTGCCGGTATTGGGCATGAAAATAGCCCATGTTAGCGGGTGCGGTCGAGTAAGTGATGTAGTCGATGTTGTAGTAGAAAGAATCCGTTGGAATGCTGCCCTGGTTGCTGACCGTGATCCGTGCGGACTTTCCGAACGGCATCGGGAAATAGGCATTCATGGCTTTGATGGACGCCACCGTCGTGAGAGCAGATTGATAAGTGAAGTAGTTCCCTAGCGTCAATCCAAAAAAGTCCCCCACCGGCACTTCAACCGACGGCTCGGTCTCGCCGTCCCAGTACGCCCGCAATACCAGCATCTTGAGATGATGCTCATCCTTGCTGTTGATGGTGAACCAGATGTGAGTGACCGTTCCCGCACCGTCCACCTCGAGCAGCGGAAGCGTCGCGCCGGGAGCAATCTTCGCAAAGTCCGCGTTGCCTCCGGTGCGATCAAAGCTGGAAGAGCGGCGGGCACGATAGTTGCGCAAGGCTGCAAGATGGGCAACCGCGGAGGGCGGAACGTACTCGCCCGAGGGCTCTGCAGCAGGCAGTCCAGGTGCGCCAGACGCATTCAGCGCGCTCGCAGGTCCAAGCACCGCAGCGGCCCCGGCCGCTCCCGCCAGCAACTTTCTTCTGCCTATTTTTCCATTGTGTTCCACGTTGGTTTCTCCTTAAATCCGCTACTTCGTGAGTGCGTCGAGCCCGGCTTGGGCGATCGCCTCGTCCACATCTGAGCTTGCACCGCTGGCCGAGATGCCGCCCAGAGTTTTACCCTCGACTTTAATAGGGAGCCCTCCCTGATTCGGGAAGTATTCCGGGTAAGCCAGAGCAGCAACGTTCCCGTTCTTGATGCTGTCGGCGCCATTCTTGGAAGGGCTGCCATAAAAAGCGGCGTGCCTCGCTTTCCGCTGCGCAAACTGAATCGTGCTCATCGCCGCTCCGTCTTGCTTCTCAAAAAACAACAGGTTGCCGCTCTCGTCAACGATACAGATCGCAACCTGCACGTGGCGTTTCTCGGCTTCCGCCTCCGCAGCCGCAACCATACTCTTGATCGCGGCAGTGCTGAGATACTTCTTTGCCGGCAGATCCAAGCCAGACGAAAGCCGCAGAGTGAAGAGGCAAAGCAGGCCCGCTTTGAACATGGGCATCATCGTATCAACTGGGTTTTCAAGCTTCCTCTCTCTTGCTATTGACTTAGCCAGATAGATTAGCTAAGATGTTCCTGTGATAGAGGCGAATATGCTCGAAGCGAAGACCAAGCTCTCCCAGTTGGTTGAAGCTGCCGAACGGGGGGAAGAGGTCTTCCTGAAGAGGAACGGTGCCCTCGTGGCGCAGATTGTACCCGCTCGCAAAGGTAAATTTCCGTTCGGATTCCTTAAAGGCGAGGCTGGCGGAATCGACGATTCTCTTCTGTTCAGCTTACCCGAGGAAGAGTTCGACGACTTCACCCGGCTATGATGCCGGGACATTCCCTGCTGTTGGATACGCACGTCCTGATCTGGATGGCCACTGAACCACAGCGTCTACCGCGCTCGATGGTGAAGGCCATCGAGAGTGCGGAGGTCCGGCTCGTCAGCCTCGTGAGCGCCTGGGAGGTTCAGATAAAGCACAAGAAGCACGGTCGCAAATTTAATTTTACGCTCGATCAACTTGAGGCGACAATGAAGGCCTTTTCCTGTACCCAACTGGCGCTCGACTATGCGGACATTCGAGCACTCAACCAAATGCGATTCTTTCATACCGATCCATTCGACCGCATGCTGATGTCGCAAGCGAGCCATCGCGCAGTCTATCTGGCCACCCTTGACCAGGACATCATCAAAACATTCGAACGCGAAAAAGCCTTCTATGTATTCACTGACCGGGCACGAGAGGACTGACTCTTAAAATATCCGGGTTTGTTCTTCGCTAATCTGGCTAGCGAGTCTTCCTTCCATGAACAGGCCTCTTTCATTGCTTGCCGCTTTATTGTGCTGCACTCAGTTTTCCACTGGAGCTTCTCCCCGGAACGGAACTGCGGAGGCCCGCTTCAACGAGGTCCGAAAAAGTCCCCCGGAACTCTATGCGTTCCTGCTGAGGATGCCGAAGGGCGGCGACTTGCATAATCATCTTGCCGGAGCGGTTTACGCCGAGACATTTGTCCGCGATGGGGCCGCCAGACACCTGTGCGTGGACCAATCAACATACGTCTTCCTCGACAAAAGCGCCCCCTGCGAGTCTGGTCAGATCGACTCAGCCAAGGCCGAAACCGATGCGGATGCGGCGAGCGCAATTATCGACAATCTCTCGATGCGCGACTTCTCTCCCGGGCTGCAATCCGCCCATGATCACTTCTTCAACACGTTCTATAAATTCGACGTCGTGTCACACGGGAAGGATCCGGAGTTTGTGGTCGAGGCCGTGCGGCGGGCTGCCGGGCAGAACGAATCTTACCTGGAATTGATGGCTTTAGGCGCCGGCTCGGCGGTCTCCAAACTCGGCGCGGAAGTCGGCCTTGACTCGGATTTCGATCGAACACGACAGGAACTCTTGAGCCACGGAATCGAGAAGCTGGTAGCGGGCCTTCATACCAGGATCGACGATCTGGAAAGAGGACGTCTCACCGGCTTGGGCTGCGACACGCAGCCGGATTCGTCAGCCTGCAAAGTGGACGTGAAGTACGTCATCCAAGTGCTGCGGTTGTTTCCAAAAGCACAGGTGTTCGCGCAAACGATAGCGGGTTTCATGCTGGCCGATTCAGATCCCCGGGTGGTCGCCGTGAATTTCGTTCAGCCTGAGGACGGCTTCACATCGATGAACGACTACCACTTGCACATGGAGATGATCGCCTACGCGAAGCGGGTATTCCCCAAAGTTCACCTCACATTGCATGCCGGTGAACTTGCATCCGGGCAGGTTCCGCCGGAAGGACTTCGCTTTCATATCAGCGAGGCCGTGAATGTTGCGGGCGCGGAGCGCATTGGACATGGAGTCTCGATCATGTATGAAAACGACTCCTACGATACGTTGCGGCAAATGAGGGAGAAGCATATCGCCGTCGAAGTCAACCTTACGAGCAATGACGTCATCCTCGGCGTAAAGGGTATTGATCATCCGTTTCCCGTTTACCGGAAGTATGGAGTTCCTGTTGTACTCTCGACCGATGATGAGGGTGTGTCGCGCACCCATCTGACACAGGAGTATCAACGCGCCGTGCTGACGTATGGCCTGACTTATTCCGACCTGAAGCAGATTGTGCGCAACAGTCTCGAGTATTCATTTCTTCCGGGCGCTGCCTTTTGGAAGGATGGAACCTATCGCGCTCCGGTATCAGCCTGCACGGGCGGACGCGGCGCTCCGGCTTGTAAGGCGTTTCTGGATGCGAACGAGAAAGCTCGCCTGCAGGCGGATCTTGAGAATCGCTTCGAAGCCTTCGAAGGTTCGCTCAGGCAATGGCCGCTCGCAGCCAAATGACCACTGCGGCGGCTCCGGGGTCCTGAAACCCGATGGCGCGATCACCTAAGTAACTGGATCGCCCACGGCGCGGAAGCATCCGGGCAGTCGCCGTTGCACCCGCTTCCGCCGCGGCAAGCGCTGAACTGCAGGAACCACCCCGCAGAGCCTCAGCGAACGGAATCAGGGCGTCGAGCATCGTGCGATCACCGCGCTTCGCTCCACCGAGTTTACTGACCGCGGCCACGGCTTCAGAAACGGCCTGTGGCCAATCGCCAGGGCGTTCCGATAGATGAGTTCCGGCACGTAGGAAGAGAACGCCGTAGAGCGGACCCGACGAGCCGCCGATCGTCTCCTGCGCCACTGCTCCGAGGGCCTTCAGCAACGCGCCGGGATCATCAGTCGGAAATTGAACAGCCCGGTCCAGCATCGCCCGAGCTGCGCGTGCCAGATTTATGCCCAGGTCCCCATCGCCCACGACGCGATCCATTTCCGTGAGCTTCGCTTCCGCATCGATGATCGCCTGACAGGCCCGCTCCAGGGCATGGCGAAGGGGAGTGTTTCCTGACGAGGGATGAGCGGGCAAGCGAGCTGCAATCGGCGATTCCGGCGGCGAAAAAACAAGACTCTGGGGACGAGTCGCCGCCGCGTTAGGCCACGCAAATGCCGACGTTCCCGCATCCAGAAAGCGCAATCGATCGTCCGTTACTGGCAGGATCGATAGAGAGACTCCGGCGGCTTCCAGCGAGGTCATAAACGTTCCGCAATAGACCCGCTCGCAAATGTGCCCGCGAGAGCGTAGCTGTTGCAGCGCACGCCGGGCGAATATAGACAGCTCCATGGGGGTGGTCGCCCCCAGGTTGTTTATCAAAACCGCGATTCGACTGGCTGGCGGAAGGGGCCGGGCTTGCAGGATGGCCTCTGTTATTTGATCCGCCAGCTCGTCCGCAGATTCAAGCTTCATCCGGCGCACACCTGGCTCGCCGTGGATTCCGAGGCCGAGTTCAATCTCATCCTCGCCAAGGAGGTACCCTGGCTTTCCCACGGCAGGTACGGTGCCGGCAGACAATGATAGACCCATGGTCGCGATATCCGCGGCGGCGGCCCGCGCTACCGAAGCTACTTCCGCCAGTGAATAACCAGCTGCAGCCGCGCCTCCCGCTATTTTATGCACCAGCACTGTGCCCGCGAGACCACGACTTGCCTCGCGGTCGAGAGTTGCGGCGAGAGCGACATCATCGGCGACGATTACAGTTTCGGCGCTCAGGCCCTCCGACCGCGCCATCTCGGCGGCCAAGCCGAAGTTCAGCCGGTCGCCCATGTAATTCTTGACGATGAGCAGAACTCCCGGTGACCCGGTGACCGCTCGAATCGCGGCTGCGACCTCATTCACCGGCGGCGATGTGAATACTTCTCCTGCAACCGCGGCATTTAACATTCCAGCGCCAATGTAGCCGAAGTGTGCTGGTTCGTGACCACTGCCACCCCCCGATACGAGCGCCACCTGCCGTTCTCGAACTTCCTCCGCGTCGGCACGCAACAGAACGTTACGGCCAGCCAGACGAGCAATGCCGCCGTACCCGGCTATTGTGCCGTCCAGCATCTCGTCCACTACGTCGGCAGTCTTATTGATCAGCTTCTTCATCAACTGCTGATGCGCATGCGGTAGAAGGAGCGCCACACGAACGTCAAAGCAACCAACAGAAAGATTGCTGAAAGGGCCCATTCCAGCACCAACCCGTGTTCGGCGGATAGCGACACCGCCAGTTCCACGGCAAGCAGGCCGAACAACGTCGTGAACTTGATGATCGGGTTCAAGGCGACCGAGGAGGTGTCTTTGAATGGATCCCCGACGGTATCGCCGATCACTAACGCATCGTGCAGAGGCGTTCCCTTCTGCTTCAGCTCGGTTTCACAGATCTTTTTTGCGTTGTCCCACGCACCCCCCGCGTTTGCCAGGAAGATGGCTTGGTACAGACCGAATGTTGCGATGGAGATGAGATAACCGATAAAGAAGAAAGGCTCGACGAACGCGAAGCCCAGGGTGAGGAAGAACACCGCCACAAAAATGTTCAACATGCCGCGCTGTGCGTAACGTGTGCAGATCTCCACCACCTTCCTGCTGTCACTCTCCGAAGCGCGGGTGACGCCCTCCAGCTTAATGTTGGCTTTGATGAACTCGACCGCCCGGTAAGCGCCCGTAGTCACAGCCTGGGTAGAGGCGCCAGTGAACCAATAGATCACCGCCCCGCCACAGATGAAACCAAGTAGAAACGGAGGGTGAAGGATGGAAAGATTGGAAAGCATGTCGGCACGCAATCCATTGGTGAGTGCCACGACGATCGAAAAGATCATGGTGGTGGCGCCGACTACAGCGGTGCCAATCAGCACGGGTTTAGCTGTGGCCTTAAACGTGTTCCCCGCTCCGTCGTTCTCCTCCAGATTGTCTTTGGCGCGTTCGAACTGGACATCGAAACCGAAGCTTCTCTTGATCTCGTTTTCAATGCCGGGTATCTGCTCAATTGTCGAAAGCTCGTAGACGGACTGCGCATTGTCCGTCACCGGGCCATAAGAATCCACCGCGATGGTGACCGGTCCCATCCCCAAAAAGCCAAACGCCACTAAGCCGAAGGCAAACACCGCCGGAGCGAGCATCAGTTCGCCCAAGCCGCTGGTACTGATCCCATACGCCGCCGCCATCAGCGACAGGATGGCAAGGCCCAGCCAGAAGGCGCTGAAGTTTCCGGAGACGAAGCCGGAAAGAATCGCCAGAGACGCCCCTCCTTCCCGCGCTGACGAAACAACCTCTCTCACATGTCGCGACTCCGTGGAGGTAAATACTTTCACGAGTTCAGGAATCACTGCGCCAGCAAGCGTCCCGCAGGTGATCACGGAGGAGAGCTTCCACCAGAGAGAGCCATCGCCCCCCAGATCCGGGATCATCGCATAGGAAACAATGTACGTCGCTACGATCGAAACCAGTGAAGTGATCCAGACAAGTGTCGTGAGTGGCGCCTCAAAGTTCATCTTGTCTACACTGCGATATCTCGCCTTCGCGAGTGTCTCGTTCAGCCAGTAGGAAAGCCCTGAGGATACAACCATCATGACGCGCATAGCGAAGATCCATACCAGCAACTGGCTCTGCAATAAAGGGGTGTGCACGGCCAGCACAATGAATGAAATCAAGGCCACTCCGGTGACCCCATATGTCTCGAATCCATCTGCGCTGGGACCGACAGAATCGCCGGCGTTGTCGCCAGTGCAGTCCGCGATCACACCTGGGTTGCGGGCATCATCTTCTTTGATCTTGAAGACAATCTTCATCAGGTCGGCTCCGATGTCGGCAATCTTGGTGAAGATTCCGCCTGCAACCCGAAGGGCAGCGGCGCCCAGCGATTCGCCGATTGCAAATCCGATGAAGCAAGCTCCCGAGTAATCATGCGGGATGAATAACAGTATGAAGAGCATGATCAGCAGCTCGACGCTGATCAGGAGCATGCCAATGCTCATGCCCGCTTTCAGTGGAATTTCGTAGCAGGGGAATGGCTTTCCTGCGAGACTCGCAAACGCGGTGCGAGAGTTCGCGAACGTATTTACACGAATGCCGAACCATGCTACGCCTGTGCTACCGCCAATGCCCACAATGCTGAACAGCAAAATGACGAAAACCCGGAATGCGCCGTAATGTTCCAGATACCCGAAGTAAAAAAGAATGATCACTCCGATAAAAACCCAGAGCAGCAAGAGGAATCTCACCTGCGTGATCAGGTACGTTTTGCAGGTGGCGTAGATGAGCTCCGAAACCTCCAGCATGGACCGGTGGACCGGCAAATTCTTGAGTTGCCGGTAGATGACAACCCCAAACAACAGGCCGAGCACAACAACTGCAAGACCATACAGCAAGAGCGACCTTCCATCGATTCCACCAAAGAAGATTGCCTGTCTGAGATCAGGAAGAATCAGGTTTGCTTCGCCTCCCGCCTTTCCTGTCGGATCCTGCGCAAAGACGAGCGCCGCGTGCGCCGAGGTGAACACATCATCTAAGGAAACCAGCACCAGTTTGAAGCCTCCGTGTTAGATCTTTCGCGAACCTGGCAAAAAGCTGCCACGAGGATGTCACAATAACACGTTTGCTACGGGAAATCGACCAGATATGCAAACCCCCAGCTCAAACGTGAACCCGGGTGCGATGTAGTTCTGGAGAAGGGACGGGAAATCAGCGGAGCTGGAATTTCAGAAGCGCAGTCTGTTTGGACCCCGCCAAATCAATCGACTAAGCAACTCTTGCAGTCTGCGGATGTGTCGGAGAAGTGATCAGTCGCGGGTGCTGGCCAAGTCGCGCTTGATTGCATATTTTACTAACCCGGCAACATCGTGAATGTCCAGTTTGCGCATGAGACTCGAGCGATAGGTGTCAACCGTCTTCGGGCTCAGCGAAAGCCGCGCGGCGATTTCTTTGGCGCGAACGCCTTCCACCAGCAGTGAGAAAACCTGGAATTCCCGGCTGCTTAGCGCTTCGATTGGGTCCTCACCGGATCTGCCCCCCTCATTGAAAAGTGTCATCACCTCAATTTGGGGCGAGACATAGATGCCACCCTGGGAGAATTGAGCCAGTGCATCCGCCATCTGAGCGAAGCTGGAAGTTTTCAGGATGAAGCCACAAGCCCCGGCACGTAGAACATCGAGAATGGTCTTTCGGTCCTTTCGAGCCGCGAGGACCGCGCACCGGGTCCGGAATCCCTTTTCGCGGGCAACCCGAATCACCTCGCTTGCGGCGAGATCGGACAGGCCCATGTCGAGAAGCGCCAGAGCGGGCTGGAGCCGCTCGATTTCAGCCAGAGCTGCAGCGGATGTCCCGACCTGCGAAACGACTTTGAAGCCGATGACCGAATCGCACAACGCCGCCAGTCCCTCGCGAACGAGAGTTAACTCATCAGCCAGCAGAATCTCAACGGGACGAGCTTCAGTGGCCGGAAGGGCCAGCGCGGCTGAAAGGGCGGTGAAGGACGTGGTAAGCGGCACAGGTTTCGATGATAAAGTGCATTCGGGCATGCAGTTGTCTCATCGCAAATAGTAAGCCAACACTAGCCCTTGCGGCTAATTCCGCTTTTGGCGCGGCCCAGACTCGGTTGTAGAGCGCTGCTTCCGTCTCGTGAGTCCAGCCTCCTTCCGGCGGCCGCTCTGCCTGACCAGCTAGCTGAAGCTCCGGATCGCGGTAGCTTCATCGTCATAGGCGTCGAAAACCGTATATAGCTTGGTGATCTGCAGCAAGTCTTTGATCCGTTTGTTCAGGCCCAGCAGCTTCAGCTGCCCTCCCTCGTTCGTAATGGTGGTGAACCCGGACACCATCTCGCCGATACCAGAACTGTCGATGTAAGACACCTCTCCCAGGTTCAACAGGATCTTCTTACCGCCTTTGGCCGCCAGATCGCGAATCGTGTCACGGAATGCGCTTGCGGCTTCACCCAATGTGATTCGACCCGCCGCATCAATCACGGTGACATCCCCAACCTGCCGCGATGTCAGTTTAACGCTCAATTCTGCCTCCTAAGTGGAACAAATGTCTTATACAGCTAGGATTTCGCCAAGGTCTTCCGCAGCCGGACTTCCGTGCCTCCGCCGGTTCGGGGATGTAAATCGAACTCGTCCATAAAGGCGCGAATCAGCAGAATGCCGCGCCCCGATTGCCGGAGCAGGTTCTCCGGCGAGGTAGGATCCGGCAGCGAGCTCAGGTCAAATCCAGCGCCTTCGTCGCCGATGGTCACCACAATGCTGCCTTCCGACGCCTCGACGTCCAGATGGACCTGCTTCTTTTTGTTGTAGCGATTGCCATGCACCACGGCATTGACCATGCACTCACGAACGGCCATACCGATCTGATGGGCATCGTCGTCGTCAAAGCCCACTTTCTGCGCTTCGGTGACGGCAATTGCCTCCGCTTTGTCCACGCTCTGGAGCGTTGATTCGAGTGTTGTCTGGATTTTCTCCATCTTGCCGCTTCCACGTTTGGCCGAAACGATAGACATGTGAACTCCCGGCTCCCGCCGCAGGCTATCCACAGTGAAAAGTCACATTAAATCACGCCCGCGCCTGAATAAACAATAGCGCGAGGCTTCACCATGCCATTTTTTATACTCTCAAGACGCTGCGTCCGGCGCACGAGAAGATAGAGGTTGGCCATGAGCTCCACCATTCGCGCGCGGCTTACACTCTGTTTCACGGCGGCTTTCGGCACCATCGTGGCGGTCCTGGCCACCGGCTCCTACCTGTTGATCAGGAGCGATCTTTACTCGAAGCTGGATTCGGCGCTGAAGGTGGTCGTAGAGGTAACCGCGATCTCGGCGCACCATGAGTTAACCGAGCATTCCCAGCAGGAGTTTGGGGACGCCGATATCCAAGCGGTGTTGAATGGGCAGACCGATCCAGCGCTGCCCCAGATGCAGATCCTGGTACGCCAGGGAATCCGGAACGTCGCCTATAAGCGCGGTGGCGCAAAAGTTCCTGACCTGCGGATTATGCCGCTCGACAGCATCAAGTCCGGACAGACCATTGGCTCGCTCCGGATCGTGAAACGTGAGCTTGCGGTTCCCCAATTTCATACGGCTTACCAGATATTTGCCGCCGAATCAATCTCGGAAACCCGATCACAACTCTGGAAGGTGAAGCGTGCGTTGATGCTGTTCGTTCCACTTGGGCTGGCATTGGCGTCCTGGGCCGGTTACCTGATGGCCCGCAGGCTATTATCCCCGTTGCAGGAGCTGACGGACCGCATCGGTCGAATCACCAGTGCAGGGCTGGGAGACCGGGTTCCCGTGAAGCACAGCGAAGATGAGATCGGTAGTCTCGCTGCGAGCTTCAATGGGCTTTTGGACCGGCTGGAACAGGCTTTCAACCTGCAGCGCCGCTTCATGGCTGATGCCTCGCATGAACTGCGGACACCGGTCACCATTGCCTTGACAGCTGCTCAGGCCACCCTGCGAGACCCGCTCAGGACGCCGCTGGACTCTGAAGAAGCGCTCGGCATTGTAGAAGGGCAGATGATGCGACTACGCCGGATTGTGGCCGATATGCTGTTCCTCTCACAAGCCGAGGCCTGCTCCCTTCAGATGGTTTCGAAGGAGATGTACCTCGATGATGCAGTCGCGGAGGCCAGCCGAGCCGCCCAGACGCTGGCTAATGCCAAGGCTCAGAGAATTCACGTCGAGAGCCTTCCGGAAGCGAGATGTTTCGGGGATCAGGATTTACTACGTCAGGCCGTGCTCGTTCTGCTGGACAACGCAGTCAAATTCACCCCGCAAGGCGGTAACATCGAGATCGGCGTCCGGGCCGAACACCAGCAATGGGTCTGTTCGGTGGTCGATTCCGGAACAGGCATCCCGGCGGAAGCACAGCCACGCATCTTTGAACGCTTCTTTCGCGCCGTACAACCTGCCGGCTCCAAAGTAGCCGGGGCCGGACTCGGCCTACCCATTGCGCAATCCATCATCGAGGCGCATCAAGGAACGTTGCGCCTGGTTGAATCGAGGCCCGGCCGAACGGAGTTCGAAATTCGAATCCCAGCAGCTTCAGCCGCCTTGGAAACGCCTGCTCAGGCAAACTCTTTCGCGGTCAAGATATAACCTTCCCGGCGTCTGGCATGGATTAACGGCTTCATTCCTTCCGTGTCGATCTTCTTGCGAAGCCGCTTAATATACTCTTCAATTAAGTTTGAGAAGGGATCGTACGGCTCGTTCCACACACGTTCAGAAATCATGTCCCGGTTCATCAGAGTGTCCGCCCCTCGCGCCAGGCATTCGAGCAGAGCATACTCCTTGGCTGTCAGCCGCACAAAGTTCCCGCCGCGGCTCACCGTTCTTGAACGCGTATTGATCTCGAGCGTGTCGATGCGAAGGATCGCATCTTCGATCAATGGCTTCCGCCGCATCAGAGCCCTTATGCGCGCCATCAATTCCCCGAGATCGAAAGGCTTGGTCAGGTAATCATCCGCGCCCAGATCAAGGCCTTTGATCCGATCCTCTGTGGCGCCGTTAGCCGTCAGCATCAGCACCTGGAGCCCCCGAGACCGGAACTCGGAACAGACTTCCCAGCCATTCTTCACGGGTAGCCTCACATCCAAGATGATCAGGTCATACGAAGAAGAGAAGGCGGCATCGATCCCAGCCTGGCCATCGGGTGCATGGTCGACGATATAGTTTTCCCTGCGGAGAGCTTTCTCCATTACGCGGGCTGCCGCCTCCTCATCTTCAATTAGCAGTAACTTCATAGATAGCTGTACTCTCCTTGCTCAAGATATTTTTTTTAACTCCTCGCGATATAGAGAGTTCTTAGGAAATCTCAACGCTAAGCCGCTCAGCAGCCGCCGCGCTTCCCCGTTATCTTTGCCGCGGAGCGCTGCCACCGCCAGCAGTAGCTGTGCGTAAGGCTTCAAATAATGGCCCTTTGCAGCAGTAATACGCAAATTGGCGAGGCCCGTCTCTTTGTCAGTCTGCGCGCCTCCCATGTGCAAGAACCAACGTACCGGCGCAGGCTTTTGGCTAAGCAAATAGTTCTCCACGCCCAAAGCCAGATACGCATCGTAGTAATTTGGGTTCCTTGCCAGCAACGATTGAGCTGTTTGGCGGGATATCTTGACTTGACTCAGTGCTTGAAAGTTGCGCTTTTCAATCAAGGCAGTGTAATCGGCGGAGAGGCCGAGCCTCATGGCGTCAGCGAACATTGCATCCTGATCACTGGAAGACTTTTTCAGCCGCTGGTGCGAGATCTTGGCCTCCAGATTCAATGCATTGTCGAACTTGGATTTCACCTTCGGATCCGCATGCAATTGTTTTCTCGTCGAAAAATTGCTGTCGTCAATGAAGAATTCCGATTGCAAAATGCGGAGCCGGTCAAATTCAGAGAACAGATAGGCGGCCGCATCGAACACCGGTCCGCGCGGATCATCAGGATAATTCTTTTCAAACGTCTCAAAGCTGCGATG
>CBAAAA010000078.1:0-3638 GCA_964658695.1 uncultured Solirubrobacteraceae bacterium
TATTGAAGAAGTCGCGCAAAACGGTTGCGGTGTCGAGCGCACCACCGGAAGAAGCCGCGACCTTTGCGCTCTCATGCAAAGTGTCTCGAGATCAACCAAAGAAGGACGATAAGTGTGAAAAGATAGATAAGCACCAGCAAGTAGATGCGTTTCCAGCTGCCTAAGAACGGTGGCTTTTCGTCATTCGTTTCTCGCGCAAGCTGAGACGCCGCTCGGATTTCAGGTAGTGACATCCTATAAGTTACGTAAGGTAGGCTGGTAGTTTCTAGTTTCAGGCAAGTTTAGCCGGGGCGTGTCACCGTCTTGCTCCGGCTGCGTTCAAGTGGTTGTTGTTGTCGAGTCGATAGAAGAACCCTGTGGGAAACCAATCCACCCGCCCGTCCATTAACGTCCTGATTGTCGACGATGAAGAATCGCAGCGCAACCCGCTTGCCGCGATGATCTCGACCTGGGGGTTCAGCGTGGAGACCGCGGGTGACGGACAGGAAGCGCTGGAGAAACTGGGTACCTTTGCCGCGAATGTCATCGTTACGGATTTAATGATGCCACGCATGGATGGCTTCGAATTGATGAAGCGGCTCGGGGCGGACGGCAACATGCCCCCTGCCATCGTCTTAACGGCCTTCGGCAACATCGAAACCGCGATTCAGACCATTCACGATCTCGGCGCATTCTGGTTTCTGGAAAAGCCCATTCAGCCGGCCGCGCTGCGGGTGCTGTTGGAACGCGCCGCCTCGCAAAGCAAGCTGGCCGAAGAAACGGCGCGGCTGCAGCGTCAACTATCCCACCTGGGTGTGCTGGTGGACATGGTCGGCACGTCGAAAGCGATGCAGCAGGTCTTTGACGTCATCCGACAGGTCGCTCCCAGCAAAGCGGCTGTCCTGGTGGCTGGCGAAAGCGGTACTGGTAAAGAATTGGTGGCCCGGGCCATTCATCAGTTGAGCCCGCGCCGGGGCGGCCCCTTTGTTCCCGTCAATTGCGCCGCCGTGCCCGAAACACTCATGGAAAGCGAGCTCTTCGGTCACGAAAAAGGCGCCTTTACCGGAGCTCTTGAACGTCGCGCCGGTTGCTTCGAATCCGCGCAGCATGGAACTCTCCTGCTCGATGAACTAGCAGAGATGCCCTCCGGAACGCAAGCCAAGCTGCTCCGCGTCCTCGAGGATTCGCGCGTGCGACGGCTCGGTGGCAAGAGCGAAATCTCGGTCGACGTGCGCATCGTAGCCGCTACGAACCGGAATCTGGAAGACGCACTCAAAAAGGGAGATCTGCGCGAAGATCTCTATTACCGGCTGAATGTTTTCCAGATAGTGCTGCCGCCCTTGCGCAGCCGTATGGACGACCTCCCGGTTTTGTGCGAAACGCTGATTATCAATCTGAACCGCAAGCATGAGTGCAACATTACCGCGGTAAACGGTGAAGTCCTGGATTCGTTCAAACGGCACACCTGGCCCGGCAATATACGCGAGTTGCGCAACGTCCTGGAGCGGGCTGTCATCATGGCCGGCTCGGGCGAAATTCAGATGGCTCACCTGCCCTATGATTTCGGTGTATCCGTGGGGTCGCGCCAACCGGCCCAGATCTTCGAACCTGAAAGTGTCCGTCTGCCGGTAGGCACCACCGTCGCTGAAGCCGAGAAGGTATTGATCCAACTCACCCTTCAGCACACCAAGAACAATAAGACCCGCGCCGCCGAAATATTGGGCATCAGTCTGAAGACTCTCTTCAACAAACTGAAGGAGTATGGGCAGCCGGCGGAACCCGTTGACGTGACCACCCGATTGCGTCTTCGCCTGACGCCGGGCGGTTGCCAACGCCGTGTTACGCTGAGGTTTCTGCCCCTCCATGGCTGCCGTCACTGAACTGAAGAGGACTGCTCTCTTTGACACCCATTGCGCTTCGAAATCCCGAATGGTGGACTTCGGCGGATGGAGCATGCCCGTTCAATACTCAGGCATTCTCGAGGAGCATCAAGCAGTGCGAACCGCGGTCGGGCTCTTCGATGTCAGCCATATGGGCGAGATCGAAATCCGCGGTCCCCAGGCATCGCAGCTGGTTGACTTCGTCTCTACCAACAATGCCGCAAAACTGAAAATTGGTCAGGCGCATTACTCCGGTCTGCTTTATGAACACGGCGGCTTTGTGGACGACATCCTGGTCCACAAAGTGTCCGACACTCACTTTTTCCTGTGCGTGAATGCCTCCAATCAGGAGAAAGACTTTGAACATATCCGCGCCCATGGCAAACCCTTCGATGCGGAAGTGGATTTCGCCAGTGAACGCTACGCGCAGATCGCCATCCAGGGTCCCAAAGGCCGCGACACACTTCAGAAACTGACCGGCACTCCGCTGCAGGAGATCAAATACTACTGGTTCGCCGATGGATTCGTGAGCGGCGCGCCGGCGCGGATCGCACACACCGGCTACACCGGCGAAGACGGCTTCGAGATCTATATCCCGCCGGCTGAAGCGGCTCGGATCTGGGACGAACTGCTGTCCGCTGGGGCAGAGTTCGGCATCAGGCCTTGTGGCCTGGGTGCGCGCAACACCCTCCGGTTGGAAGCCAAGATGGCGTTGTATGGACATGAAATCACAGCCACTCTGAATCCGCTTGAGGCGGACCTCGCCTGGATCGTCAAGTTCGATAAGGGCGATTTCATAGGCCGCGCAGCGCTCGAAAAAAGTCTTTCGAGCGGGTTGAGTCGAAAGCTGACCGGTTTTGAAATGCGGGACCGCGGCATCGCTCGTGATAACTACGAAGTCTGGCTGGACGGCAAGCCTGCCGGATGGGTGACCAGCGGCGGACCTTCTCCAACACTCGGCAAGAACATCGGTCTGTGTTACCTGCCAACGGACAAAGCGGTTCCCGGTGTGCCGATTCAGATCCTGATTCGCAACGCACCCGTTGCAGCCATCACCGTTCCGACGCCGTTCTACAAAAGAGCAAAAGCATGACTTATCCAGAAACGTATAGATACACGAAAGAGCATGAATGGGTGCATGCCGAAGGCGCAACCGGTACCGTTGGAATCACCGATCATGCGCAGGAGGAACTGGGGGATATCGTGTTCGTGGACCTGCCGAAAGTGGGCGCAAGACTTCAGAAGGGCGATACGCTCGGCTCGGTTGAATCCGTCAAAGCCGTCTCAGACATTTACTCTCCGGTCTCCGGCGAAGTGATCGAGATCAACGAACTGCTGTCCAAGAGTCCTGAAACGCTGAATAGCGATCCGCACGGGGAAGCCTGGCTGGCTAAGGTCACGCTGACCAGTCCCGAAGAAATTAATGCGCTTTTATCGGCTGCGGATTATCAAAAGTACGTAGGCGAATAATAATAAGTTGCGCTATCTACCTAAGTCCGATAGTGAGCGCCGCGAGATGCTCTCTACCATCGGACTGAAATCCGAAGAAGACCTGATCTCGTATCTGCCCTCCGACGTTCTGTTCAACAAACCACTGAACATCGAAGATGGAAAGAGTGAGTTTGAGATTGTAGATTATTTCAAACAACTGGCCGCACAGAACGCCAACAATTACCCGACATTTCTGGGCGCCGGAGTCTACAATCATTACCGGCCGGTTCTTGTTGACACGATCGTCTCGCGCGGCGAGTTTCTGACTTCCTACACCCCCTATCAGGC
>CBAAAA010000078.1:3648-12920 GCA_964658695.1 uncultured Solirubrobacteraceae bacterium
TGGGCGATCGCTCCTATCAGGCCGAGATCGCGCAAGGCACGCTCACCAGCATCTTCGAGTTTCAGACGATGGTGTGTCAGTTGACCGGCATGGACGTCGCCAACGCCTCCATGTACGATGGCTCCTCGGCCGTTCCCGAAGCCGCGATGATGGCGGTTCGCATCACCCGCCGCGACAAAGTCTTAGTCGCCCGCAGCGTTCACCCCGAGTATCGCGAGGTGCTCGAAACCTACACGCGTCACCAGGGCATTCCGGTCGAAGAGATTGCTTATTCGCAGGAAACCGGGCGCATCGACCTTAAGGATCTCGAAGCGAAACTAAGTGACGAAGTAGCTGCTGTCATCGTTCAGTCGCCCAACTTTTTCGGCTGCCTCGAACAACTGCCTGCGATCAAGAAGCTGGTCGCGGCCCAAGGTGTTCTGCTGGTGGTCGTTTTCACGGAAGCCGTGGCACTGGGCCTGATCGAACCCCCCAAAGAAGCCGATATCGTTGTCGGCGAACTGCAAAGCTTCGCCATTTCCCCAAGCTATGGAGGGCCTTATGTCGGCATCATAGCGGCGCGCGAAAAGTACATCCGCCAGTTGCCCGGCCGTCTGGTCGGCGAAACCACGGACGAAGCGGGAAGCCGGGCCTTCTGTCTGACGCTTGCGACACGTGAGCAGCATATCCGCCGGGAAAAGGCCACCTCCAATATCTGCACCAACCAGGCGCTGCTGGCCTTAATGGCGACAGTCTATATGACCGTGTTCGGCAAGGAGGGCCTGCGCGAACTAGCGCTGCAGAACTTATCCAAAGCGCACTATCTGGCCGACAAACTGCCGCGTAAGTTTGATGCTCCCTTTTTCAACGAGTTTGTGGTGCGCACCAATGGGAAGTCGCCTGAACAGGTTAACGCCTCACTGCTTGAAAAGAAGATCATCGGCGGTCTGCCGCTTGGCCGATTCTATCCGGAGTTGGAAGACTGCGTGCTGGTCTGCGCCACCGAGACGAACCGGCGCGCTGACATGGACACGCTCGCGAGCGCCTTCAGCGGGAGTACTCACTAGATGATTGAAAAGGCACTGCCGCACATCGTTCAAGCCGAGCCATTGATTTTCGAACGCAGCTCTCCCGGCAAGAACGGCTATCAACTCCCTCCACTTGATGTCCCGGCCGTTGACGCCGCCTCAGCGTTAGGCACTGAAAACGTGCGCGACGAGATCGAAGATTTCCCGGAAGTCAGTGAGGTCGACGTTATCCGGCACTTCACACGGCTTTCCACCTGGAACTACGCCATCGATCTGGGCCTTTATCCGCTTGGATCCTGCACCATGAAGTACAACCCGCGTGTCAATGAACTGGTAGCGCGCACTGAAGGCCTGGCCTGGTCCCATCCCTATGCGCCCGAATCGCTGGCGCAAGGTTCCATGCAAGTGATCTCGGTTCTGGAAAACGCCTTAGTCGAAATCACCGGCATGGACGCCGTCACTCTCCAGCCTGCCGCTGGCGCACATGGTGAGTTCACAGGCATCCTGATGATTCGCGCTCTGCTTGAGCAGCGCGGCAACCCGCGCAAGAAAATTCTCGTCCCCGATTCGGCCCACGGCACCAATCCCGCCACCGCATCCACGGTTGGTTACTCGGTTGAGAACATCAAGTCTACGGACCGCGGCGTAGTCGATCTTGCTGTGCTTGAAAAAGCCGTCACCGAAGACGTTGCCGGCCTTATGATCACTAATCCGAACACCCTCGGCGTGTTCGAAGTGGACATCCGCAAGATCTGCGACATCCTGCACAGTAAGGGGGGACTTGTCTACATGGATGGCGCCAACATGAACGCATTGGTTGGCATCGCGCGTCCCGGCGATCTCGGCGTTGACGTCATGCACCTCAATCTGCACAAGACGTTCTCCACTCCACACGGCGGCGGTGGTCCGGGCTCCGGTGCGGTAGCGGTTGCCAAGGTGCTCACTCCCTTTCTCCCCTCGCCTCGCCTTAAACGCGAAGGCGATCAGTGGAAATGGAATTACGACCTGCCCGATTCGATCGGTCGTGTACGCGCCTTCTACGGCAACTTCGGCGTTCTCATTCGTGCCTTGGCGTACATCATGGCGCATGGAGGCAACGGTCTTCGCCGCGCCACTCTGGATGCGCTGCTGAACGCGAACTACATTCGGACGCTGCTGCAACCTTACTTCGAACTGGCTTACAAAGCGCCCAGCATGCACGAGTGCGTCTTCAGTGATGATCGCCAAGCCAAGAAAGGCGTCCGCACGGGAGACATTGCCAAGCGCCTCATCGATTACGGCTTCCACCCATACACGGTGAGCTTCCCGCTCATCGTGCGCGGCGCAATGATGATTGAGCCGACCGAAACTGAAAGCAAGCGCGAGATCGACCTGTTTGTCCGTGCCATGATCTCTATCGCCAAAGAGATCGATGACGACCCGGAGTATGTCTTGAAAGCCCCCCACTCCACCCGCACCAGACGAGTGGACGAAGTCACCGCCGCCCGCCGCCCCATCGTTCGCTGGAAACCGACAACTTCTGCCAGCCAGGCTGCCGATTAACACCATCGGCGCTCTCTATCGTTAGATGATAATCGGATCGCCACCGCAGTGGCATCTCCGATAAACCCGCCGCAGCTTCCACGCTAGCTTCGCACCCATGTCACGCTAGTCGCAGCATGTCTCAATCTCCAAATCCAGCTGCGCGGCAGCACGTGACCGCTCTGGTTGCATGCGCCACTCAGTTGCTCCGCTCCGGCCGACCAGCCGATGCAATCGAGCCGTTGCGGGGCGCAGCGCTGCTGCAGCCGTTCGATGCCTTGATCCAGCACGATCTCGGCCTCGCCTGCCTTGAGGTCGGCCGTGTATCGGATGCCATCGCGGCATTGCAGCAGGCGGTTGCGAATGATCCGAACTACGCCGATGCCTATTTCCGCTTGGGTATCGCTTTGGAAACCGTTGGTAACGTCGCCGGGGCAATCGCTGCGTACCACCGCGCCACTGAGCTGCTTCCATCGCTCACCGAGGCGTGGTTCCGCGCCGGCGCCCTGGTCTTCACACTCGGCCACCGCGATGAGGCGATCGGGTGTTTCCGGCGCGCCGCGGCAACGGGAGGGAAGACCAGCTTCGGCCGCCTTGGCAAGGCGCGAGCGCTGCTGACAGCCGATCGCAATCAGGAAGCCGAACAGGTGCTTCGACACACGCTGGCGCTCGATCCGAAGAACGCCATGGCGCATGATCTGCTGGGCAGTCTGCTCTCTGAGTTGGGCCGTTTTGAGGAGGCGCGAGAATGCTTCGGACGCTCCATCACTTTGGCTCCCCTGCTGGCCGGGAGCTACTACGATCTGGTCCGATGCCGTCCCGTCACAACCTATAAAGACGAGGGTCTGCTGCAACAAATGATCGCCGCCCTGGAGACGCCGGGACTGGAAGCGGCGCAACGTTTGCGGCTTCACCTCGCGATCGGTAAGGCCGCCGAGGATCTCGGGGACTACGCCCTGGCCATGCGGCACTTTGACGCCGCGGACGAGGTGCGCCGAGGCTTTGCGTCCTTTGACTCGAACGCGTTCTCGCTTGAGATCGATCGCCTGATTGACCGCTGCACACCCGAATGGATCGCGCGGGCGTTCGAACCCGGCAGCGGCAATGCTACGCCCGTGCTGATCGTCGGCATGCCGCGGTCTGGCACAACTCTCGTCGAGCAGATCGTCTCCATGCATCCGCAGGCCGGGGCGGGCGGCGAATTGAATTTCTGGAACGAGCGTGGGGAGGCCTGGCTCCGGAACGGCGCGGGCGGGAACGAAGCGCCGTTCCTGGCGAAAGCGGCGGCAGACTATCTGGAGGTACTGCGCGCGGCCGCCCCGAAGAAAGCGCGAGTGACGGACAAGATGCCGTTCAACTTTCTCTGGGCCGGGCTGATCCACGTGGCATTCCCGCGCGCCATCATCATTCATTGCCGGCGCGCCGCCGTCGACACAGCTCTGTCGATCCATCAAACTCATTTCCATCCCGGCCTGGCGTTTCCAACGGGAGGCGTCGCACTGGTCGCTTATTTCCAAAGCTACAAACGGCTGATGGATCATTGGCGCAGCGTGCTGCCGGCGAATCGCTTCATCGAGGTCGATTACGAGGACTTGACCCGCGCGCCCGAACCAGTGATCCGGCGTCTGATTGCGGCGTGCGGTCTGGCGTGGGACGAGGCCTGCCTGCGCCCTGAAAGCAATCCGCGCGCTGTCAAGACTCCCAGTAAGTGGCAGACGCGGCAACCGATCTATCGCACTTCCGTTGCACGTTGGCGGCGTTACGAGCCCTGGCTTGGACCGCTAAGCGCGCTCGTCGACCACAACGCTCAGGTGGACTCAGGCGTTATGTCACCCGCTGGCGATCGGCTGCGCTCCAGATGACAAACCTGTCATCCGATTGTCACAAGCCCGTTACAGACCGTCTGTAGAATAAGGCCTTCGTGCGCCCTGGGGCTGGACATGTTTCTACCCCTTTGTCGCGCGGGAGGCGTTGTCCCCGAAACAGGCAGCCCAACTGCGTATGAGAATTCTTGTTATAGAAGATGAAGTCAAGACGGCTAAATTCCTGAAAAAGGGATTGAGCGAATCTGGTTTTGTTGTCGATATTGCGAAAGATGGCGTCAACGGTCTTCATCTGGCTCTGGAACTTGAGTTCGATGCCATCGTCCTCGATCTGATGCTTCCGGAATTGGATGGCTGGCAGGTACTCAGCCGTTTGCGTCAGGCGAAACGTCAGGCTCCAGTGCTTCTGTTAACGGCTCTGGATGCCGTGCATGAACGAGTACGGGGATTTGAACTCGGCGCAGACGATTATCTGGTCAAGCCTTTCGCATTCTCGGAATTGCTTGCGCGGGTGCGGTCCCTGCTGCGCCGGGCTTCGCCTCGCCAGGTAGAGACTATCCGCCTGGCCGATCTCGAAATCGATACCTTGCGTCAACGTGCTACCCGTGCCGGGCAACGTCTGCATTTGACGGCCAAAGAATTTCTTCTGCTCTCGCTGATGGCGCGGCATGCGGGAGAAGTTTTGTCGCGCACCCTGATCGCCGAATCAGTTTGGGACATGAATTTCGACAGCGACACAAATGTGGTCGATGTAAACATGCGGCGTCTGCGCAGCAAAGTGGACGAGCCTTTTACGCTGAAGCTGATTCACACAGTTCGTGGCGCCGGCTATGTTATGGAAACTGAGCGCTAGCGCAAGGAGCGCAGCTGCCAGCCGCGAGTCAGGGGCGAAACTTAACACGCTCGCACCACTTTCGAGCTATTGGGAAACGCTGGCCTTTCGCCTCGCAGCCGGATACTCGCTTGCCGGATTTGCTTTCATTTTTCTCGCGACTGCCAGTCTCTATCTGGTGCTCCTCAAACAACTGGAGAAGAGCACCAACCTGTTCATCGCCGACAAGCTCAATGTTGTGCGCAGCCTGCTGCGCGATCGTCCAAACGACTGGGACGGTCTGCGAGAGGAGATCGAACTGGAATCCTCCGCAAGACGATATCAACGCTTCTACATTCGCCTGCTCGATCAGCATCACGGGCTTCTTCTGGCTACGCCCGGCATGGAGGAGCAACTCAATGTCCCGCAACTGGCCAGCCTGGCGCTAAGCCGCCCTGACTCAACGTTTGAAATGGCGGGAAAGCAGGGACACGCTTTTCGCGTCGCCAGCGCGATCGCCCCGGTTGGCTCGACGGCCGCTTCACACGACGTCACTTCACATGACATCATTCAGATCGCTGTAGACGTCTCCCAGGAAAACGAGCTGCTGGCCGGCTATCGCCTTTGGTTCTGGACTATTCTCGCCGCCGCTTGCGCTTTCCTGCCTCTCATTGGATACCGGATCGCGCGCCAGGGTATTCGCCCCGTCGAGGAGATGGCATCCACTGCCCGCCGCATCAGCTCGTCCAATCTCCGCGAACGAATCCGCCCGGAAGGATACCCGTTTGAACTCGCGTCCCTCGCCGCCACCTTCAATAACATGCTCGATCGTCTGGAAGAGCCCTTTGAACGGATTTCGCGCTTCTCAGCCGATATCGCTCACGATCTCCGCACGCCCGTGAACAATATTCGCGGGGAAGCGGAAGTCGCGTTAGCCCGTGCGCGGACCGTCGAGGAGTACCGCGATGTGCTTGGGTCGTGTCTCGAAGAGGCGGTACGGCTATCCAATCTGATTGGAGACCTGTTGTTCCTGGCCCGCGCCGAGAGTCCTCTGGCGCTCCTGCATCGCGAAAGGACCGACGTCGCGCAGTTGCTTGCCCGCGTGCGCGAATACTACGAAGCCTCCGCAGCCGATGCCGGTTTGTCGCTCACTACCGCCTGCACCGGTGAGCCGGTAATGGCTGCCATAGACCAGGCGCTTATCCAGCGCGCGCTTAGCAATCTGGTTTCGAATGCAGTCGCACACACCCCTTCTGGCGGCTCCATCGTCGTGACCGCGAAGTCAAACGTGCCGGACCTCGAAATTGAGGTCTCGGACACTGGCGCCGGCATCCCCGCAGAGGCGCTGCCCAGGGTGTGCGATCGCTTCTTCCGCGTAGATGCATCGCGTTCCCGGATGTTTGGCGGCACCGGTTTAGGCTTAGCCATTGTGCAATCGATCGCGTCGCTTCACGGCGGCAACGTCAAAATTTCAAGTGAGTTGGGGGAAGGAACCCGCGTCATATTGAGCCTGCCTGCCTCGTTGGCTGACATGACGAAATCGTAATCTTCGCGTCATCGTGGCGACCCTATCAGGGCGGTAAAAGTAGGTGTACCTGCTACAAGTTACACCGCACTTTCGGGTGCTGTGACGAAAGAACCCAATGGGGAGAGAACTCTAGATGTTCCCAAAGAAGATTCGCAAAAAGTCTCGAAAAAGCTCTCGAGACAATTCTCAGAACAAATCTAAACTGAGTCGACTGCATCCGCTCGCCGGCCTGCTTGCGACGGGGCTCAGCATTCCTGCGTTTGCCGGCCAGTCTGTGCCCTTTCCGACCTACCAGGCCGGCCCGCAGACCAACGGCTCGTATGTCGTCAGCAGCGGCCAAATCATCACCCCGGCCGGCACCCAGGTTGACCTCGGCATCCGGGTCCGGGCGAAGGCCATCGCGCTGAACCCCACTCACAACCACACCGCGGCAGTTCTCACCATGGGCGCGTCGCAGGCGGTCGAGGTGTTCGACACTGTCACGGGCAATGTCCTGCAACAGTACATCACGTTGGGGACAGATTCCAGCGGCAGTTATAGCGGCATCTCCTATTCACCGGACGGCAAGTACCTGATCTTCAGCCAGGACAGTAGCCACGTGAGCGTCACCAAGGTGTCAGCTGAAGGCTTGCTGGAAGACGACGCCCAGATCCGGGTACCGCCAAACCATTCCTGGATCGGCTGCTTTCCGAACAGCCCTCCCGGCGCTTATGGCGTACCCTGCAAGACCTTCTATACTCCCAGCACTTCTTATCCTGGCGGGCTCGCGATTTCGAATGATGGCAAGACCGCTTACGCTTTGCTAAATCAGAATGATACGCTAGCCAAGATAGACTTGACCATGACGCCGCTAGTACAGGGTGAACAGATCCGAGTCGGCAATGCGCCGCACAGCGTTGTGATCGACAGCACCGGCAAGACCGCCTACGTGAGCAACGAGGGTGGCCGGATCGCGACCGAGAAGGACTTTCAGATCTACTCGGCCGGCACTCCAATCGTCGCAGACCCGTTCATCGGAGCTGCCATCACCGGAACCGTTACCGCGGTCGATCTCGCCACACTGAAGCCGACTGCAAACATTCCGACGGGTCTGCACCCGACCGGCATGGCATTCTACGGAAAGTACCTGTTGGTCGCAAATACCTACAGCGACACCATTACAGTCATCGACACCACCACCAACACGGTGCAGCGGACCATTGACCTGGGACTGCCGATCGGAGTGCCCGGCGCAGGCCAGGCGGCCTACGGCGCAGCGCCGAATTCCATCGCCGTAGATGTCAAATACGGCATTGCCTATGTGGCGCTTTACAACGCCAACGCCATCGGGGTGGTCAACCTCAATAACTGGGGGAAGCCCGTAAAGGGCATGATTCCGGTAGCCTACGCCCCGAGCTCGGTGGTGCTGGACGAGGCCGATAACTCGCTCATCGTTGCCAACGACAAGGGCATCGGCGCGCGTTATTCGTTTGAGACTGACTACGGAGTTACCGACTACAACACCCACCAGGACAACGGAACTGTCAGCATCGTCCCTTTGCCGGGTAACGGTACGTTGGAGGCCATGACGAACCAGGTTTTCGAAAATAATCACTGGGATCTGACGGAAAATATCGCGTCCGCCTCCGGTGGCAAAGCGGAGGTTAAGCCGGTCGCACTTCCGGCGAAAATCGGCGATCCCTCGCTGATCAAGCATGTGTTCGTGATCGTCCGTGAGAACCGCACCTATGACCAGATCCTGGGAGACGTGGCTAAGGGCAATGGCGACCCCTCGTTGGCAGTGTTTGGCGGCAAGGACACGCCCAACGTTCATCAGCTGGTGCAGCGCTTCCCGCTGCTGGATAATTTTTATGACCCGAGCCGGCAGTCGGCTGACGGTCACCAGTGGATCACTGAGGGCGTGGCGCCTTACGCCGATGACATTCAGTCGCCTGACTGGGTTCGCAGTTATCCAGGTGGGAACGCGGGTGATGCACTCGCATATCAGAAAAAAGGGTTCGTGTTCTCTGAAGCGGAAGCTGCCGGTCTGCCAGTGAAGATGTACGGCGAATACGTCGAGACCGACACCTTCAAACAGCCGGACGGGTCGACCGCCGAGCCGACCTGGAGCCAGTTTTACAACGATGCGCTACGCTTCGAAGCTGGAAAGGAGAAGACGCTGTACTATCAGAACACGGTCCATGCAGAGTCCTCCATCCCGGCCGTATCGAAGCACCTCATCACGAACTTCCCACAGTTCGATCTGGGTATCCCCGACCAGTTCCGTGTCGATATCTGGCTGCAGGATTTTAACAAGGATTTGGCGAGCGGCAATGTGCCCGCGCTGAGCTTTCTGTGGGTCATGTGCGACCACACCGGCGGGCCGCCCACGCCGGACGCTGAACAGGCCGATAACGACCTGGCGATAGGGCGCATTATCGACTACATCAGCCACAGCAATGTGTGGTCCTCGTCGGCGATCTTCATCGAGGAGGATGACGCGCAGAACGGCGTCGATCACGTTGACGGTCATCGCAGTCCCGGCTATGTCATCAGCCCATACACCGTGCAGAACGGACCTGCCGACCACACCTACTACACAC
>CBAAAA010000079.1:0-12868 GCA_964658695.1 uncultured Solirubrobacteraceae bacterium
GCGCGGGACGCTCACAACGACTGAAACTCTGGGGACGAGCTTCCGGCACATCGCGGAGATCGGGCAACTGCTACCGCGACGCAACTTGCATGGCAACGTAACGGCGAAGTCGGCGACGTGGAGCGGGAGCCTGTTGTATAAGACGCTCATGGAGCATGAGCCGGAGCATCCGCTGGTGCGCGAAGCGGTGCGGGAAGTATTGGAAGATCAGTGTGACGCCCCGCACGCGCTCGAAGAGGCGAAGCGCATTTATGCGACACCGCTGGAGATTTATGATCTGCCCCGCCCCTCTCCCTTTGCGCTGCCGCTGTTTGTGGCGTTCAACCGCGAGGTTCTTGTGTCGACGGATCCGGACCGCGCGCTGGATGATCTGATGGCTAGTTTGTATGAGGCGTGGTCGGAGTGATTGGCGTTGATTCAGATGCGGCACCGGGATGCGAAACTCCTCGGCCTGTTGGTGCCGATACTTGCGGCTCCGGCTTAGTCGGTCTACTTACGAATGAAGAACTTTTGCTTGCCGATGGAAGGATCGACTGCTACATCGAAGAAGCCGACCATCATTTCGGCCCAGGTTTGTTCTCCCCAGGTGACGGCGGAATTGGAATCGGGATTGTGCGGGTTGTTGCGGGAGTTGTCGAAGGTAGCAATCGCCTGGAGTGTGGTTCCAGCCTTTAGCGGGATGGGTTCGGCGAGGCGATAACTGAGCTGCCAGTAAAAGTTGTAATTGGGAATACGCAGGAGCGTGGCTGGCTTGCCGCCAGGCGGTACCATGCGGTACTCGAAGGATTTTCCGCGCAGGTGCATGTGCGGGAAGAAGCTCAATAAGAGAGCATCGTTGGGGAGTGTGCCGCGCACTTCGACCCGATGATCGGGATCGCCTGGCGGAATGAGGAATTTGTCGTTCGTCAGCTGCAGAGTAAGAACGCGCTTGATCGGTGGATGGGAAGAGAAGACCAGGCCGATGCTGGTCTGATCTTGTATTTTGGCGGCGGGCTTTCCGTTTGATCTCTGACTTGATGTCGTGTAGTGCATCTGGAGAATGATGTCGGAACCTGCCGGCAGGAGTTTTGCGGTATCGTCTGGCCATTGGTCGGGCGAGCTGCCCGGAGCGTAGACCAACAGCACATCGCTGGTGGTCCACATGGCGTCGCGGCGAAGCTTTTGGTCGGTTAAGTCATCGGCGGTGAACGGCACATCGACGGGCGCGCCGCGCAGCCACTGAGACCCGGGCTCGCGGATGTAGGCAACAGCATGATGCACGACGGCACGATTCGAAGGACGGATCTCCGACATGCGTATCCAGTGATCTTCGTTGAAGTGAGTCGGAAGGATCACGTACGTATACGGCACATCGCCTTCGGCCGGCAGCATCACGGGATGCGGCATTAGAAATGTGATGTCGGGCGTTCCGATGTTCCAGCCTTGTGCCCAGTGTCTGGGAGGCGGCGCATCGGATGGATTGCCCGCGGGTGCATGCGCCTCGGCCCACTGACGCAGGATCGCTATCTCCTGTTGAGTTAAAGATGGATCGTCCGCAAAGTGGCCGCAATTCGGATCGGCAAACCAGGGCGGCATGGTTCGCTGCGTAACTTGTTCGCGGATGGCAGCCGCGTATCGCCTGGTTTGTGAGTAAGTCTCAAGCGGCATGGGCGCGATCTCGCCCGTGCGATGACACTGCTGGCAGTGCTGCTGTAACAACGGCAGCACATCTTTGTAAAAGGTCGGGTAAAAGGTGGGCGTTGCGGAAGATGCGACGCGCGCCAACAGCAGCGGAACGACAAGGCGCCAGCGCAATACCTTCCTATTAGAGAATTTTCGCAACTGCCCGAACACCTGTTAGTCTACCAGTCATGTTTGGCATTGACGAGCGCGCGCTGCGGGTCATCTGGACCGCTTTCTTGTTCGCGCTAACGCTGGCGCTGCTTTTTTTCATACGCGACACGCTGCTGGTGTTCGCTTTGGCGATTTTCTTCGCATACATGTTGTGGCCCGTTGTAGGCCTGGTAGAAAAGGTCATTCCAAAGCGCCGCAACTGGGCGCTGGCAGTGGTGTACGTCGCTCTCATCGGCGTTCTTGTGCTGGTGGGGTTTGAAGTGATTCCGTCAATTTTTTCGGAAGCCACAAGTCTCGGTTCACGGCTGCCGAAGGTGCTTGCGGGCAACAAGCTGGCGACGATACCGCTGCCGTCCTGGCTGGAGCCGGTGCGGGCGCAGATGGTCACGTTCGTCGCCGAGAAGGCGTCGGATCTCGGGTCGCGGCTGGTTCCGTTCATCCAACAAATCGGAACGCATGTGCTGACCGGCTTGAGCGCGATCCTTCCGATGATCCTGATTCCGATTCTTGCTTTCTTCTTTATCAAAGACGGGGAGCAGCTTCACAGAAAGCTGCTGGGAGCAGTGGACGACGGGCACGATCGCTCGCTTCTGGAACTCATTCTGGAGGACGTGCACTCGCTCTTGAAGAATTACATTCGCGCGCTGGTGTTTATGGCTGTCGCTTCGTTTGCGGCGTGGGGCATCTTTCTGAGTGCCATGCGTTACCCGTACGAATTGCTGCTGGCAGGACTTGCCGGAGTGCTGGAGTTTATACCAGTGATAGGACCGGCGGCGGCCGCTATCGTGATTCTGATTGTCTGCGGCGCATCGGGCGGAGGCAGCCTGATTTGGATCCTGGTGTTCTGGGGGCTGTACAGAGTGTTCGCGGATTATGTTCTGAGCCCATATCTGATGAGTTCCGGGGTAGAGGTCCATCCCTTGCTGGTGCTGTTCGGTGTACTGGCGGGAGACAGTCTGGCGGGAATTCCGGGGATGTTCTTTTCGATCCCGGCAATCGCGATCGCCCGAGTCATTTTTCTGCGTTTGAAAGACTCGTATAATCAGCAACACCCAATCAGAAAACTGGAGGGCACGGAAGTGCGCAGGATGTAGGTATGGCGTTCGGAAATTTGGCCCGAGCCACTTCTTTTTCCCTTTTGCCGCAGTCTGCGCAAGCTGACGCACTTCCGCTTGAGGGGCTTTAATCGCCCGTCACTTGTAAAATACGCGCCGAGCTCCGAAATTGCTTAGGAGAGGGCTCTTGTGTTCCACGCCATATAGGCCGCGAACCCGCCAATTGCGACAGCGTAAACAATCACCGCGGCAAAGAGGCCTTTCTTCAGCTTGTCCATGGTATCGATTCGCTTACAAAGATCGCTCTGGGTGTTCACCACACTTACATCATGCGAATCGTTGTGTAAGTGGATGTAATGATCACAGTGGTCCTCAAGATACTTGTGATAGAGGGCCACTCCGAGTGCCACCAGGGCCAGTGCGCCGCAAATGGCTAAATTCATCATCAGGCTCATATGGATCGCTCCTTTCAACGGTCGGACAGCCCTCCTATGCGGTGTAGCGAAAGCTGCACGCTCGGAGGGCCGCGATCAAAAGTCCGTATAAAAAGCTATGAATACTGCCTCAGGCTTCGGGGCCTGACGCTTTAAAACATTCCCTTGGTGAATACTACGCCTGTTGTCGTTAAATTTCAAGTCCTCAGGTAAAGTTTGGTGCGTTAGTCCACTCACTAGCGTGAGAGTCTGGAACGACTGAATTTGTTGGCTTGACTGTTATGCGAGCAGGTCAATTTGACCTTCCTTGCTTCGAACAAGTCACCCTTTTCAGAGCCGCCGCTATAATCGTTTTGCGTTCGCGCTTCTTAGATGCCCGGTAGCCCTGCCCTGGACTGGTTCCCGCTCTGGCTCAGCCTGCGGGTTGCCGCCGTCGCCACTCTGCTCGTGCTGTGTTTTGGCACGGCCCTCGCCTATCTTCTGTCGCACAAAGAATTTCGTGGCAAAAGCCTGCTGGATTCGCTTTTGACGTTGCCGCTGGTGCTGCCGCCAACGGTCCTTGGGTATTACCTGCTAGTAGTGCTGGGGCGCGAGTCTCCGCTCGGTGGTGTCTTTGAGCGAGTGTTCGGGCACCCGATCGTATTTACCTGGCAGGCGGCGGTGATTGCGGCATTCGGGCACTCCGCGCCGATTTACATCAAGGCCGCGCGCGCGATTCTGGAAGGCGTGGATTACCGCTACGAGTGGGCGGCGCAGAGCCTGGGGGCGTCGGAGTGGCGAACGTTCTGGGGCGTTACGCTGCCACTGGCGCGGCGCGGGCTGACTTCGCTTGCCACGTTGAGCTTTGCGCGATCGCTGGGCGATTTTGGCGTCACCATCATGATTGCGGGCAACATTCCGGGACGGACGCAGACGCTGTCGGTGGCCATTTACGACGCAGTGGAGTCAGGTGATGGGAGAACCGCTCGCATTCTGGTGCTGGTGATTTCGGCGGTTGCGCTGGCGCTGCTGTGGCCGGCGGGTTATCTGGCTCGAGGGCGCGACAGAAGCGCCGCATGAGTATCGCATGAGTATTGACGCGCAGCTTGCGAAACATCTGCCACCAGTAGATCAGTCGGAGGCCTTTGTGCTGGATGTGCACCTGCGGGTTCCGTCTCCGGGGATCGCGGTGCTGCTGGGGCCGAGCGGTTCAGGAAAGACGCTAACGTTGAACTGCGTGGCCGGATTTGCGCGGCCGGATAAGGGTCGCATCCTGGTGAATGACCGGCTCTATTTCGATGCGCTGGCCGGCGTGCATTTACCTCCGCAGGTTCGTCACTGCGGTTACGTGTTTCAAGACCATGCGTTGTTCCCGCATATGACCATTCGCGAGAATCTGCGATTCGCTGCGTCGGTGAGCCGGCCGCGTGCGGCGGCATTGTCGCAGCGGCGCAGGATCAACGAACTCCTGGAATGGTTTGAGTTGAACGATCTTGCCTCGCGGCGTCCAGCCCAGTTATCGGGTGGGCAGAAGCAGCGGGCGGCACTGGCGAGGATACTGGTCAGCGAGCCGCGCATCATTCTGCTGGATGAGCCGACGCGCGGCTTGGATGAGCGTTTGCGCCAGAGCTTTTACTCGATTCTGCGGGAGACGCAGCAGCGGCTTGGGATTCCGATGCTGCTGGTGACGCATGATCTGGAGGAGTGTTTTCAGCTGGCGGATTTTGTCTGCCTGATGGACAAGGGGAAGTTTTTGCAGGAAGGTCCTCGAGACACGGTCTTATGTGAACCGGTCAGCGCGGAGGCGGCGCGCTTTTTGGGCTTGTACAGCTTGATTCCAGCAGAGATACGGGCGCTGGATCCAGGAAGAAACACCAGCCGGATTCGGATTTTGGAGCAGGAGATTGGCGGCGTTTATTTTCGCGGACACCTGATCGGAGATCACGGTATGGCCTGCATCAGGGAATCGGAGATCACAGTGTCCGGAACGCCCGTGCGAGGCGGCAATGAGCTAATGCTTGAGGTGGCGGAGGTGCAACATGATCCACGAGGCGTTCGCGTTCGTTTTCAAGGCGGGATAACGGCGCTGGTTCCGGCATCGGAGTTCGAGCCCCTGCGCGCAGAGTCGCGCCTGGTGGTGCAGATTCCGGCGACGGCACTTTCGTTTCTTGTTGAATAAACCAGTGGAATGAAGAAATACTTCATCACTGACCGGAAATCGGCGGGTGGTTTTCGGGACCTGCTGGCGATTATCGTGGACCAGCTGCATCTGGGTGTGGACTTGATTCAGATCCGTGAGAAAGATTTGCAGGCGCGCGCGCTGTTTGAATTTACGCTGGCGGTGCTGGAAGTGCGGAACCGCGAATTAGGGAAGAAACGAGAGGCAACAAAGATTCTGGTGAATTCGCGAAGTGACGTCGCACGGGCGGCGGGTGCGGATGGAGTGCACTTGCCGGCTGCGGCGCCTCCCGACTTCTTACCGGGCCTGTTGGTCGGCAGATCTTGTCATACACTCGATGAGGTCAGAGGCGCACAGAGGGCCGACTTCATCACCTTCGGTCCGATATTCGAATCGCCGGGCAAAGGCGCGCCGGTCGGTTTGTCCAATCTGATTAAAGCTGCCGGACTACACAAATCGGTGTACGCGTTGGGCGGTGTCAATTGGGATAATGCGGAGGATTGTGTAAGTCACGGAGCAAGTGGCGTGGCAGGGATCCGGCTGTTTCAGAATCCTGAGCTGTAGTCGCGGCGAGAGTACAGGAAACCAGAAGTCCTTTCGGAACAGGCTCCAAAAGTTTGTCCGACCATGCCGGGAGTGTTAGGGTGCCTGGGGCAAATCTTCAACGTTAACGTCTGGTATTGCCTTGGGCAAATCTTCGACGTTGACTTCCGGAGGTGCAGACCCGGGTTGAGCACACTTGGCCGCGCACGCAGTCAGGCTCTCCTTGGCCCGGCTGAGAGCGTTCGCAGCCACGCCGTACTTGTTGTTCGCGTTCTCGAGATCTATCAAGAAATACAGCGTTCCCGCACCGCCGGCCGTGCAACTGAGGACCCCTGGCAGACCACCGGCGGCAAGACCCGCCAAACATACGGCCGCGCCGACAGTACCGGCTGCTTCCGCCTTTTTCTTGGCCGCTTCCAAGTCTGAGTTAGCTTTGTCCAAGTCATCCTGTTTATTTTGCAAGTTTTTCTGCTCAGCGTCGCAACAGCCCGGCTGGCCCGCGACTGACCCGGTACCGTCCGTTGTCGAGCCAGGAGCACGCTGGAGAAACCGGGCTTGTACCGCGGTCTCGCTCCTCTTTCTGCACGATTCGCACTCGCCGCCGGAAACCGTTTCTCCTCCGCACGCGCATTTACGATGCAGAGATCCGAAAGGTGCACTGACCACTTGTCTGGCCACCGCGTCCGCCTCTCGTTCATATACATCTCCAGGCTCACCTGATACCAGCTTGCCTTGTATCCTGCTGTCGCCACCCTGCTGAACCACATGCGTCAGCTCGTGAGCCAGAAGTTCTCGGCCAGGGGAGCTATCGGGATTGTAGGCTCCGTGGCCAAAAAAAATATCCTGGCCGGTAGTGAACGCCACAGCGTTGACGGCGCGGTTAAGGGCGTTAGCCTCAGCGTCAGTGTGTACCCGCACGCCGCTGAAATCAGTGCCAAACACGGATTCCATCTCGGTCCGCAGTCCACTTGCCAGCCCATGTCCGCCGCCGCGCTTACGCTCAATAGTGGATTCCACCTCGGGGGCGACTTGCTGTTCGCCTGTCTCGCCGCTGGCCAATGCCACTACCCGCTGAACGTACCGGTTTCCGTACCGCCGCTGGAGTTGAAGCAGGAAAGGGGACGCACTAGACGGACCCAGACTTGTCAGGCGGCTCAATGTGGCTGAATCTAAGTCAACGCTCAAGCCTGGATGGCATCGTGTGGTTGGCGCCGGTACCTCTGGAGAGATCCTCTTAGCCTGTAACGATCCAACTGATCGGCCACCAGCGACCCGCATATCAGGGGACGACTTCGCTGCGTAGTCTTGCATATAGGCGCAACCTCCGCTACGTTGGCGGGCAATATAATCCACCTCGATCCAGTAGATTCTACCCGGCACTTATTGTAAACCCGTATGCCGCGCCAACGCGAGCGGCTCGAATGCTTAAAGAAGGGTGCTACATCGAACGGATAGGAGTGTCAACACCTTCCTAAGGCGCCGTCACGGTGCGCAGACGGGCTTCACAATAAGCTGGAAGTAGACTGGAACGCGGATGAAGCAGCGCGATTTCAGCAACTCTGTTTGTAACCTCCGGCTGCGTTCCGTGCATCAGAAACTAGACGCTGTTCGATTCGGAAAAGAAATTCTAAAGTTGCGGAAGAGAATTCACCAATCACTTGTGGCCCTAGCCGCCACCGCGCTGGCCGTTGCATCAGCGAGTACTCCATTGTGCGCGCAGGCAGTTCCTGGAATCGCGCTGGACCCGCCCGTGGTTTCGAATCCCGGGCCGGCGCAGCCCGGTCAATTGCAAGGCACGGTCACCGCACCGCAGTTGACGACAGCCGAGAAGTTCGAATACCGGATCGTGCAGTCGTTCGGCCTGCGGAACTTCATCGGGGCGGCAATCGGTGCTTCGATTGGCCAGGCCGACAAATCACCGAAGGAATGGGGACAGGACGTTCCTGGATTTGCGCAACGATATGCATCGAGCTTTGCAGGCACTTTTTCGCGGCAGGCGTTCGCGTTCACACTGGAGACCGTGCTGCGGGAAGACCCGCGTTACTTCCCGCTTTCGAGCGGGTCCGCATTCAAAATCAGAGTGCTCAACGCGACGAAGCAAGTCGTGTGGACGAAGAACGACGACGGCAGTTCCGGCGTCGCCTACGCGCGACTTATCAGCACGTTTGGCGCGGCTGAGTTTACGAACGTCTGGCAGCCGCCGAGCACGAGTACCCAGTGGAGTGCGGTCAGGCGCGGGTGCATTGGCCTGGCAGCGGATTTCGGGTACAACTTTTTGCAGGAGTTCTTTCCGTTCGCCCGGCCTATTTCGTTAAGGCACAGACACTGATTCAGCGGCGCTCAGAGTTTTAGCGGCGGCTTGGGCCGCCCGACTGGAGGCGTGCAGCTCCTGCAAGCTCCAGACGCGGATGGGATCGCGACGCCGGGACGCAACGCCTTCAACTGCGGCTTTGGCGCCGCTCATGGTCGTGATACAGGGAATGCGGTAGGTGACCGCGTTGCGGCGAATGGCTTTTTCGTCCGGGAACGAGTGGCTGCCGGTGGTGGTGTAGACAACCAGTTTGATCTTGTTGGCTTTCAGCAGATCGACCGCATTGGGTCGGCCTTCATTCACTTTGAAGACCGTCTTGCAGGGAACTCCGGCTGCTTTGAGAACGGCCGCGGTTCCGCGGGTGGCAAAGAGTTCGAATCCAAACGCGTGGAACTTTTTCGCGAGCGCGGCGGCCGCCGGTTTGTCGCGATCGTTGACGCTTATGAAGATTGCGCCATCGTCGGGAATCGGTGTTCCGGCTGCGAGTTGCGCCTTTGCAAAGGCCTCGCCAAAACTTTCGCCGACACCCATGACTTCGCCGGTGGAGCGCATCTCCGGCCCAAGCGCGGGGTCGACGCCTGGAAACTTATTGAATGGAAAGACCGGGCTCTTGACGAAGTAAACCGGCACCGGCAGTCGTCCGTTGACGATCCCTCCGGTGAGCGCGGTGAAGTCTTTCAGGCTCCTGCCCAGCATCAGGCCGACAGCGATCTTCGGGAGCGGCACACCGGTGGCTTTACTGACGAAGGGTACGGTACGCGAGGCACGCGGATTCACTTCGAGTACATAGACGCGGCCGTCTTTAATGGCGTACTGCGCGTTCATCAAGCCGATGACGTTCAGAGCCCGGGCAAGCTTGGTGGTGTACTGCTCGATGGTGTCCAGGATCTCCGGCGCGAGAGTGATGGACGGAAGCACGCAGGAGCTGTCTCCCGAGTGCACGCCGGCTTCTTCGATGTGCTCCATGATGCCTGCGATCAGCACGTTGCTGCCGTCGCAGAGGGCATCGACATCCACTTCGGTGGCGTCTTCGAGGAAGCGATCGATCAGGACCGGGCGCTTGACGGAGAAGCTGGTGGCTTCCTGCATGTAGCGGCGCACTGTCTCTTCGTTGTAGGCGATAACCATGGCGCGGCCGCCGAGCACGTAACTGGGACGCACGAGAACCGGGAAGCCAAGGCGCTGTGCTACGGAGCAGGCTTCTTCGACACTGGTGGCGGCGCCGTTGGGTGGTGAAGGAATGTTGAGATCGTCTAACAGCTTGCCGAAGAGTTTGCGATCTTCCGCAAGGTCGATATCGGCGGGGTCGGTGCCGATGATCGGGAGACCCGAGTTCTTGAGCGGCATGGCGAGATTCAGCGGTGTCTGGCCGCCGAACTGAACGATCAGTCCGTCTGGCTTTTCAATGTCATTGATGTTGAGGACTTCTTCTTGTGTCAGCGGCTCGAAGTAGAGGCGATCGCTGGTGTCGTAGTCGGTCGAGACGGTCTCGGGATTGCAGTTGACCATGATGGACTCATAGCCGAAGTCTTGCAACGCATAAGAGGCGTGACAGCAGCAGTAGTCGAATTCGATTCCTTGCCCGATGCGGTTCGGACCACTGCCGAGAATCATGACCTTCTTGCGATCGCTGGGCGCCGACTCGTCTTCCGACTCGTAACTCGAATACATGTAGGGCGTGAAGCTTTCGAACTCGGCGGCGCAGGTGTCAACGCGATTGAAGATGGCGGAGACGCCCAGCTTCTTGCGAGCCTCGCGCACCTGCAATGGTTCGACGCCGAGAGTTTCGGCGATCTGCCGGTCGCCCAGGCCGTCGCGCTTCAGCTTGCGAAAGTCTTTTTGCGTGATGGAGTCGAGGGAGCGACCGGCGAGTGATTTTCGCAGCTGCACGACATCGTTGATCTGCCAAAGGAACCAGCGATCGATGCTCGTCATTTCGTGGACCTCATCGACGGTACAGCCGCGCTCGAAGGCGAAGCGGATGTAGTCGAGGCGGTCCGGGTTGGGCGTGATCAGACGCTGCGGGATGAGGTCGGCATCGAGCACGGCAGCGCCGGATTTACCGGTTTCGAGGCTGCGCATACCTTTTCCGAGGGCCTGTTTGAAGGTGCGGCCGATCGCCATCACTTCGCCGACCGACTTCATCTGCGTGCCGAGGACGGGCTGCGCACCAGGGAACTTTTCAAACTGCCAGCGCGGAATTTTAACCACGACGTAATCGAGTGTCGGTTCGAAACAGGCCGGTGTCTTGCGGGTGATGTCGTTGTTGATTTCGTCGAGACGATAGCCGACGGCCAGTTTGGCGGCAATCTTCGCGATAGGAAAGCCGGTGGCTTTCGAAGCAAGTGCGGAACTGCGCGAGACGCGCGGATTCATTTCCACGACGACCATGCGGCCGTTTTCGGGGTTGATGGCGAATTGCACGTTGGAACCACCGGTGTCGACGCCAATCTCGTTGAGACAACGTAGAGCGGCATCGCGCATCATCTGGTACTCGCGATCGGTTAGAGTTTGTGCCGGCGCGACGGTGATGGAGTCGCCGGTGTGCACGCCCATCGGATCGAAGTTTTCAATGGAGCAGACGATGATGCCGTTGCCGGCCATGTCGCGCATGACTTCAAGCTCGTACTCTTTCCACCCGAGTACGCTTTCTTCGACCAGCACTTCATGAACCGGGGAGAGATCGAGGCCACGCTCCAGAATCTCGATCATCTCTTCGCGGTGGTAAGCGATGCCGCCGCCACTGCCGCCCATGGTAAAGCTGGCGCGAAGAATGATGGGATAGCCCATGCGCGAGGCGAACTCAAGCCCGTCATCGACGTTGTTAACCAACTGCGATTGCGTCATGTCGAGGCCGATTTTGCGCATGGCGTCTTTGAAGAGCAGGCGGTCTTCGGCCTTTTTGATGGCGTCGATCTTTGCGCCGATGAGTTCGACGCCGAACTCTTCGAGAACACCCGCTTCAGCCAGTTCGACAGAAAGGTTGAGCGCGGTCTGGCCGCCGACGGTTGATAGCAGAGCGTCGGGCCGCTCCTTACGAATCACTTCGGTGGCAAAGGCGAGGCTTAAAGGTTCGACATAGGTGCGATCCGCGAGATTTGGATCGGTCATAATGGTCGCCGGATTGGAGTTGATCAGGACGACTTCATAGCCTTCGCTGCGCAGCGCTTTGCAGGCCTGGGCGCCCGAGTAATCGAACTCGCAGGCCTGTCCGATCACGATCGGTCCGGAGCCGATGATCATTATTTTTTTCAGATCGGTTCGCTTCGGCATGGTTAGCGCTTGTTCTCCTTCATCATCGTGGCGAAGTCATGGAACAGGTAGTGGGAATCGTGCGGTCCGGGAGCGGCTTCGGGATGGTATTGGACGCAGAAGACGGGCTCGCTGCGATGGCGGAGTCCTTCGACCGTCTGGTCGTTCAGGTTGAGATGCGTCACTTCGACTGCGGAGTCTTTGAGCGAATCGGGATCAACGCAGAAGCCATGATTTTGCGATGTGATCTCAACTTTGCCGGTGGCGCGATTCATGACTGGATGATTTGCGCCGTGATGTCCGAACTTCAGCTTGTAAGTGCGGCCGCCGAAAGCAAGACCCAGGATCTGATGTCCGAGACAGATACCGAAGATGGGGACTTTGCCGATCAGTTCGCGGACTTGAGTGGCCTGATGCTGGAGCGGCTCGGGATCGCCGGGACCATTCGATAAGAACACGCCATCGGGCTTGAGCGCGAGAACGTCCTGCGCAGTCGCATCGGAGGGGACAACGGTCACGCGGCCGCCAATCTGGACCAGGTGCCGGAGGATGTTGCGCTTGATGCCGTAGTCGTAGGCCACGATATTGAACTGCTGGTCTTCCGCAGTGTTCTGTCGATCGGAGGAAGACACGGGTTCAACACCGGCGGTCCAGGGATAAGCTTCTTTCGTGGAAACCTGCGATATCAGATTCCGGCCGGCCATGGTGGGCGTCTTTCGTACCATACTGATGAGCTCGGCGAGATCATGGTCGCCTACGGCAACGATGCCGCGCAGTGCGCCACGTTCGCGCAGTAAGCGCACCAGTTTGCGGGTGTCCACCTCGGCGATGACCGGAATACCGGCTCTGGCGAGAAACGTCTCGGCACGATCATCTGAGCGCCAGTTACTGACCACTGGGGAGATTTCACGCACGACCAGACCTTCGATATAAGGACCGTTGGCTTCATTATCGGCCTGATTTGCGCCATAATTGCCGATTTGCGGGTTAGTGAGAACTACGATCTGTCCGCTATAAGAGGGATCGGTGAAGATCTCCTGATATCCGGTAATTGCGGTATTGAAAACGACCTCGCCCGTTCGTCGTACAGGCGCACCAAAGCTAGTCCCCTCGAAGACGGTTCCATCTTCCAGGGCGAGAACTGCTTGCTCCAACTTAAATAGGCTCCTACGCAGGTGGGGTGCTGCAGGAATCTGCAGCGATCGGATGGCCGATCACTTTATTTGAACATGTTTCGCCCGCTCCGTCCACTCGCTTCAAGCTGTGTTGACAGCTGCTATTT
>CBAAAA010000080.1:0-12771 GCA_964658695.1 uncultured Solirubrobacteraceae bacterium
GGAGATGTGGCAGAACAATCAGCCGCTCCCGCTCAACACGCTGAGCTATGTCGGCGGCGTCAATACCGGAGTCGCTTCGGTAACGATTCCGGATTCGAATTTCTATTCGGTGCTGGGCGTCACCCTCACCATTCCCTACTCGGTTGTGTTCAATGATTACGGCGGACAAGGGCGCGTTATCCTCTCCGGAACTTACGAGATGCCGCTGTGGAATGCAGCGTATGCGGGGCCGGATCCAGTCAACGGATCGAGCGACCGCTACTCACCCTTCTACTGTCTCTGGACACCCGGCAGCGGGCCCACGGTCTACTTTCCGCAGAACTTCGGCGGGGCGGACGGCTTAAACGGCGCGCTCAAGATTTACTATGCGGGCGTGAATGCCAATGCGGTGGCACCGAATAATAAAGGGGTCGCCGCGCATATCCCGGCACACGCGCTGCGCTTAACGTTCGAACCGCAACTCGGCTGTGGTCCGGAGTTCCAGGGCGTGGATAACGTCTCGAAGATCGCGCTCAACACAGAGCAAATTCTGTATCCGCATTATGCCGGTCTCGGATCCGCCAATCTCGACCTGGGAACCGGGACTTCCCTTCCCAATATCCAGGCCGAGATTCTGGGAACCTATCCGCTCTATTCAACCGGCGATGCGGATTTCGCGGACATGATCGAGGACATCATCCGGATGGGTATCTCGCAGGCAGGCCTGGCCACTGCCTACGACTCCGCCTATACGGATGCTGCAGCCAACATGCTGATCGGGATCGACTTCAGCCCACTGAGCCTGGCGGCGACGGGAACGCTGCCGGCTTACACCATGATCCAGCGCGGGATCGGCGCCTTCACCTGGCCCGGGGCTACGCAGTGCATTACGTTCGGCAATACCGGGGCGAAAGCGAACACCGTGCCAATCGCGTACAACCGCGTGAACACTGCCGGCAACATGCTGGTGGTGGCGCATCATCTAGGCAACGCCACGGCCTCCTCCGTGCACACTGTCAGCGACACGCTGGCCAACGGCTATACGCCGATCTTTTCAGCGACTGCAGCCGCCAACACCGCGCAGTTGTGGTGGGCGCTGCCGGCGGCCGGAGCCAACGCCGTTACGGTGACGCCCATGATGCCGCACTGGCAGACCACTGTCCTCGAGATCGGCGGGGTGGATACCTTCGACGCCAGCACGTCGGACCACAGCGGGACAGCCACCTCGCTATCCATCACCACCGCGCAGACCGATAACAGTCCGGCGTACATCCTGGCGTTCGCCTCTTATCTGGCGGCCGGTACGGGCACTGACGCGACCATCGTGGCCCGTCCGACGGTGCTGCTGAATGGATGGGGAAACAACGCGCATGTCGGCGCGTATGAGGAAGGCGTGGACCTGGCTTACGGATGGGGACTCAATAACGACACCACGTATCCGTATGTGAACCCGGGCAACGCTGTGGACGGAGATGCAACGACCTATGCCAGTTGCTCTTATTTGCACACGCACCAATATGCAGGCTGTGTCTGGACGTTCGGCGCGGGCAGCGTCAGTGTCACCAATCCGCTGGGCTCTGCCTACATTACCCTGTGGACTGAGCCAAACGGCGTCGCCACGCAAGTGGCCTCACTCGGCACCACAACCTATTCCTACATCGTGCAGGCTGTTGATGGATCCGGCAACTCGCTGGCTGTCTCACCCGTCATCACCACGCATTTAGGGCCCGCCACCATCGTCCGCGATAACTATGTGGGAGTCGGCTGGAGCGCAGTCTCGGGCGCAGCCGGGTATCGGGTATACCGCACGTATGGAGGGACCACCGGCATTATTGCTCCCGCCGCACAGTACGATTCCATCCAAGGCAAAAGCACCTTAACGACGGTCTACTTCAACGACACCGGCTATGTCGCGGATTCCAGCCCGGCGATTCCCACAGCCGGAACTGCCACCACCACCACTACTACTACTACTGGCGCGGCTGCCTCGACGTTGGTGTACGAGGTGCCTTACCACTGCGTCGAAGCCCTGATCGTCGAGGCGCCGGATTGGGGACATGAATCTGTGTCGGAAACCATCAGCTTCTGGGCCAAACTGGAAGCCTGGCAGGCCATTATAAACAGCTCCACCACAGGGTACACCGCGATGTGGAATTCGGTCGAAGCAAACTTCATCCCGAGCGCCACCAATCAGCCGACTGGTGGTTACCTGCCGGCTGCCCCGGCAACCTATCAACCAAACCAGGATTCGATTACGCAGTACCCGGTACTTGCAGATACAACCGTTGCCGTGGGCGCCGATCCTCTCGCTGCCCCGTTGCAGGCCACCTACAGCAGTCCCATGATTTACCTGATGCACTGGATGTGGGACACCGATGGCGTCTTCGGCTTCAAAAACGGAGACGGGACCACCCAGCAGGTTGCAATCAACTCGTTCCAACGTGGTTTCTCGGAATCGGTTTGGCTCACCATCACACAATGCGAATGGGAAAACTGGGCGAATGGCGGCGGCGCGTATGGCTACCTGCCAATCTTTTCCCAAAGCACTCCTACCTACCCCGCTGCACCGTTTGCCTACAGTAAACAATGGCGCTATACGTGTGCTCCAGACGCGGAAGGACGGTTGATTGCAGCCTCTTACCTGGTGAGTCAGACACAAGGCTCCGCCGTAGCAACCCAAGACGCTAAGGCCAAGAAGCTGGGCGACTACCTGCGATATGCGCTATATGACAAGTACTTCAAACCAGTCGGGCAATCCAGTGGGCATGTGTATGACGGCTCCGGCTGTCACTATCTACTTAGCTGGTACGTTTCCTGGGGTGGAGACCTCCCAGCAACTGGCGTGGCGCCTGCGTGGGGCTTCCGTATCGGCAGCTCGGAGACCCACTTCGGCTACAACAATGTGGATGCGGCCTACGCCATGGCGACTTCAGGTGGAAACTATGCTCCACAAACTTCCGGGGCTTCCGCACAGTGGCAAATCTCGTTATCGCGGCAACTGGAGATGATCCGCTGGCTGCAATCGCCGGAAGGACCGATCGCCGGCGGGGTGAGCAACTCGTGGCATGACCGTTACCTCACGCCGACGGACGGTCGCCAGACAGCGACCTTCTATGGCATGTACTACACCTATTCGCCGGTCTTCCACGCCCCGCCTTCGAACCAATGGTACGGCTATCAGGCCTGGGGACTAGAACGTGTGGCTTCTCTGTACTTGATCGTGGCCGCCAAGACAGACACTTTTTCCGTGAACATCAGGAGTAACTGTGGTGTGATTTTGGACCACTTCGTCAATTGGTTACTGCCCAACGTTGTGCTAAACACCGATGGCACGTGGACGCATCCGGTCAACCTGTATTGGACATCTCCCACCGCGGTCTCGGGTCAGACCACCACCGCGGCGAACAACGAAGGCGTGTATGAATACTTGCCTACTTTGAAATGGGATTCAACTGGAAATTATGGCGCTTTTTGGGGCGCATCCGCGGTTCCCAATCCGAACCTGCACCTTTCCAGCTTTACGCCAAGTTGTGATATCGGGTCATCGGCCTCGACCGCGCAGTTGTTGATTGAATACGCCAAAGCCAAGCTGAACGCCGGCGGTGCGCTGACTGATGGAATTGCTGGCGGTTCGTATCACGTTCAGGATGCGCTAAATCTGGCGCAAGGTCTTTTGGATCGAATGTGGAGTTGTAAAGACACCACCAGTTTTTCTGTACCAGAAGTGCGAGCGGACTATACCGGCTATGGGCAGTCGGTCTACTTGCCGCCGAACTTTTCCGGGCACATGCCCAACGGGGATGCAATGACTCCTGGAACAGCCACCTTCATTTCAATGCGTAGTTTTATGAAGTCAGATCCAAACTGGGCGCAGGTCCAAACGTATCTGAGTGGAGGCGCCGCACCCACTTTCCATTACCACCGGTTTTGGCATACGACAGAAATTGCAGCAGGCTTCGCAATGATGGCGTACTACTTCCCCAACGTGGCACCTGTCTGGCCTTAACTGGTCAATACTTAATGAAGAAATGCACGAATGGAGCTGGAATCAACAGCACCGCGACCGTCCTGGCATGGCTCTCGGCGGGGAACGATTTCACCCTCGCGAATCTTTTCCTGATCGGGGAAGCGGACGATCCCGCAGCTCTCTGGCTCACCGACTGGGAAGCACCTTTGGCCTGGCCGATCTGGGGAACGTTTACCCCGGCCGTGATCACCCGCACCAGCGTGACGTCGAGTATCGGACTGGATGCCGAAGACATGACGCTGACCTGGAGCCCGCCCAGTTCGCCCTTCACCGCCTCCGTCGCCACTGCCAACCCGTATCAACTGGCGCAGATCGGCACCTACGATAACTGGAAGGTTCGCATCTGGACCGTCTACATGCCTACACCTGGAGACGCCAACACCTTCGGTTGCTCTGAACTTTTCGGAGGACGTATCGCCGATACCACCATCCAGCGCGGCAGCCTCATCTTTAAAGTCAAAAGCCTGATGGATGTCCTGCACCAGCAAGTACCGACCAACGTCATCGAGCTGCTGAACACCGGCGCCTCCTATGCCGGAGCAACCGCGCCTCCCGATGCTGGAGGAAACATCCCGCAGTTCGTCTGCATGGGTAACGATTCCGTGAATGCCATTGTGGGCGACTGCACAACACCGGGCTACGTGCACAACATCTTCGGCGATAACGCTCTGCGCGGCGGCTACATGGTCTTCAATGCGGGCTCTACCCTAGCCGGCTGCTGGAGCGCCATTCAACAGAACATTGCGGTGCATATCGGCAGCGATGGGCGCGTAGCCGATAACCCCGGCGGCACAAAATACAATCAGTTCATTTTGTACTCCGTCCTGCCTTGGCCACCCGCAATCGGCGACACCTTTTTTGTGAGCGCGGCCGCCCCCATCAACCAAGCGGACGGAGAATATTACGGCTTTCCTTATGTTCCGAGCCAGCTAAGTTCCTGAATCACTCGTGATAGATGACGCCGGCCCGAGTTTCGAGCACGGTGAGGCGTTTGACGACTTCGCCTAGGGATTTCTCAACGGAGCGGAGGCGTTCCAGTATGTCTTTCAGCATCATCTGTTCGCGGAAGTAGATGGCGGCCAGAACAAGGATGAGCGGGATAGTCCCGTAGAAGACCTGGAGCGCTTGCGAGGTGGGCATGGCCCGAGGATATCAATGCCCGCGCATTTGGCTCAAGGGCTATACGTACCAATATCGGAATCGTTCAGTGGCGACCGATAGATAAACTCCGGATCGCCTTCGGTAGCAATCCGGATTGCGACAACGGCAACCTGGATCGCCTCCTCGAGTACATGTTGATGGCCTGTCATCGGGCCACACTCCAGCAGCGCCTTTGACAACTCGCCAACCTCTTCCATGAGCGCCGCCAGCATGTGGGTGTTCGATGGGAATTTGGTTCGTGCGCGTGCCAGTTCATCGTCAATCAATTCAGCCAAATGATTTCCAATGGTGGGCAGCAGGACGGGGTACGGCATAGCAAAATGATTATCGCTGATGAAACGTTGTTTCGAGAAAAGCTCGCACGAGAGGCCCTGTCATGGATATCGACGCCCTACCATTTGGGGGCATCTGTCAAAGGCGTAGGAATAGATTGTGCGCGGATTTTATACATGACGCTAAAGAACTGTGGGCTCATCGAAGACGAAGAGATCGGTGTCTTCTCCAACGACTGGTATGCCAACACGACAGACGAGATCTATATGCGACGCATCCTGCGCCATGCGTACAAATCGGCGGAGGCCTGCTGCTACCAACGATTCGATGGCGCAAAGATGGGCGACGTGGTGCTGTGTAAGTCGGCCGGGAGCCGGCTGTACAATCACGGCGGCATCGTCATTCAATGGCCGCTGGTGGTGCATGCGATCGCACCTGCTGTGGAGATGATCGATGCCTCACGCCACACGCTCTGGGCCTATCAGCAAATTTCCGCATATGATCCATGGCCGAAATATCTGGAGCGGGTGGCCTGAATGTTTGGTACAAGCACAACATCCCAAGTCCGCCCGGTCCAGTTGGGCACCACCGTCAATAACTCGGTTTATGGATCTGTTATTCCCGTCTGTTACGGTCGCACCAAGGGCGCGTTGTATCTCATCTGGGCCGCCGATCAGCATAAGTCGGGAACGTCCAGCCAGGGAGGGAAGGGCAAGAAATCATCCCAACCCACGTATGCCGAGCATGTTGACTTTCTGATTGGGCACAATCCGATTGCGGGCGTGCTGGAGATGTGGCAGAACAATCAGCCGCTCCCGCTCAACACGCTGAGCTATGTCGGCGGCGTCAATACCGGAGTCGCTTCGGTAACGATTCCGGATTCGAATTTCTATTCGGTGCTGGGCGTCACCCTCACCATTCCCTACTCGGTTGTGTTCAATGATTACGGCGGACAAGGGCGCGTTATCCTCTCCGGAACTTACGAGATGCCGCTGTGGAATGCAGCGTATGCGGGGCCGGATCCAGTCAACGGATCGAGCGACCGCTACTCACCCTTCTACTGTCTCTGGACACCCGGCAGCGGGCCCACGGTCTACTTTCCGCAGAACTTCGGCGGGGCGGACGGCTTAAACGGCGCGCTCAAGATTTACTATGCGGGCGTGAATGCCAATGCGGTGGCACCGAATAATAAAGGGGTCGCCGCGCATATCCCGGCACACGCGCTGCGCTTAACGTTCGAACCGCAACTCGGCTGTGGTCCGGAGTTCCAGGGCGTGGATAACGTCTCGAAGATCGCGCTCAACACAGAGCAAATTCTGTATCCGCATTATGCCGGTCTCGGATCCGCCAATCTCGACCTGGGAACCGGGACTTCCCTTCCCAATATCCAGGCCGAGATTCTGGGAACCTATCCGCTCTATTCAACCGGCGATGCGGATTTCGCGGACATGATCGAGGACATCATCCGGATGGGTATCTCGCAGGCAGGCCTGGCCACTGCCTACGACTCCGCCTATACGGATGCTGCAGCCAACATGCTGATCGGGATCGACTTCAGCCCACTGAGCCTGGCGGCGACGGGAACGCTGCCGGCTTACACCATGATCCAGCGCGGGATCGGCGCCTTCACCTGGCCCGGGGCTACGCAGTGCATTACGTTCGGCAATACCGGGGCGAAAGCGAACACCGTGCCAATCGCGTACAACCGCGTGAACACTGCCGGCAACATGCTGGTGGTGGCGCATCATCTAGGCAACGCCACGGCCTCCTCCGTGCACACTGTCAGCGACACGCTGGCCAACGGCTATACGCCGATCTTTTCAGCGACTGCAGCCGCCAACACCGCGCAGTTGTGGTGGGCGCTGCCGGCGGCCGGAGCCAACGCCGTTACGGTGACGCCCATGATGCCGCACTGGCAGACCACTGTCCTCGAGATCGGCGGGGTGGATACCTTCGACGCCAGCACGTCGGACCACAGCGGGACAGCCACCTCGCTATCCATCACCACCGCGCAGACCGATAACAGTCCGGCGTACATCCTGGCGTTCGCCTCTTATCTGGCGGCCGGTACGGGCACTGACGCGACCATCGTGGCCCGTCCGACGGTGCTGCTGAATGGATGGGGAAACAACGCGCATGTCGGCGCGTATGAGGAAGGCGTGGACCTGGCTTACGGATGGGGACTCAATAACGACACCACGTATCCGTATGTGAACCCGGGCAACGCTGTGGACGGAGATGCAACGACCTATGCCAGTTGCTCTTATTTGCACACGCACCAATATGCAGGCTGTGTCTGGACGTTCGGCGCGGGCAGCGTCAGTGTCACCAATCCGCTGGGCTCTGCCTACATTACCCTGTGGACTGAGCCAAACGGCGTCGCCACGCAAGTGGCCTCACTCGGCACCACAACCTATTCCTACATCGTGCAGGCTGTTGATGGATCCGGCAACTCGCTGGCTGTCTCACCCGTCATCACCACGCATTTAGGGCCCGCCACCATCGTCCGCGATAACTATGTGGGAGTCGGCTGGAGCGCAGTCTCGGGCGCAGCCGGGTATCGGGTATACCGCACGTATGGAGGGACCACCGGCATTATTGCTCCCGCCGCACAGTACGATTCCATCCAAGGCAAAAGCACCTTAACGACGGTCTACTTCAACGACACCGGCTATGTCGCGGATTCCAGCCCGGCGATTCCCACAGCCGGAGCGTCTTCCACCACCACAGTCACTTCTTCGTCGTCGACCACAACCCTCAGCGCTTCGCAGACCGGGATACTGTCTGTGCTGTCCTCCGTTCCCGATAGCGGCCCTGGAACAGACCGCAGCGCGGGCATCTGGTATTCGCTCGATGGGGGAACGACCTGGACGGCCTTCTACGACACTGGGATACGTGCCGAAATATTAGACAGCGTGACTCTGCCAGCCGGCCAAAACCTCTCCCAGGTGCAGGTGATGGCCTTTCTCGATGCCCACGATGACATGACGCACTGGGTCTACGATATCTACGTTTCTGTAGGCGGGACACCCGGCGTCCAAGGCACTGCGCCCCTGCAGCCGCCCGTCGTCCATTGGGACACGATCGTCGATCAGCGGCTCGGAAGCGGGGATTTCCTGATTCAGTCCCGCACCGTATATCATCCGGGAACCTTCACCTGGACGCCACCACTGGGGACCTCCAACAATCTGCCGCTGCAGATTGCCTTGGTCTCATTCAAGTGCAAGCAGACGCCGCTCTACCCCAAGCCGCTCGGCAACATCCTCGACCAGCCCAGCCTGGAGTTGTGCCGGACCCAGTGCCGGGCCAACGGACTGACCGGTTCTCTCCTGATGGATTCGCAGCAGGCCGCCTCCGATTGGCTGAAGGATATCTATCAGGCGATGAATGCCGCTCCGGTGTGGAGCGGATTTACGCTGAAGTCCATCCCCTACTCCGAAGTGTCCACCTGTGGCAATGGCGCGACCTACACCGCCCCGACCGCCAGCGGACCGATCGCCAATTTCACCGCGTCGGACTTCCTGGGCGACACCACCACGCCGCTGATCGTCGTGAAACGGGCGGCACGCGTGGATGTGCCGAACATCCTGCAGATGCAGTTTCCGAACCGGGACGGCGACTACAACGATGTCGTGATCTCACAACCGGAGACCGGCTCGATCGCGCTGTACGCCCCGCGCAAAGAGGATCCGCAGCAGCTCCGCTGTGTGCAGACAACGATCGTGGCGCGCATGCTGCTCGGGATCGCGGTCCGGCGCCAGAACTACATTCGCAATACCTACCAATTCCGGCTCAATGCGAAATGGAAATTACTCGAACCGATGGATCTGGTAACGCTGACAGATCCCCAGATCGGCCTTTCGGCGCTACCGGTGCGCCTGACCAAGATCGAAGAGGATGAAGACTTTCAGTTGAGCTGCGAAGCCGAGTCGTTCATCTATGGCTGCCATGCGCCGGATACCACGGTCGCTGTGACGACGACCAGCCCGTACCAGGGCGCCAGCTCGTCCAGCCCGGGGAGCGTGAACACGCCGATTTTCCTGGAGCCAGTGCTTCGGCTTAGCTCCACCCCGCAATTGTGGATGCTGGTGAGCGGGCCCAACAGCACCTTCGGCGGATCGCTGGTGTATCTCTCGACAGATGGTGGCACCAGTTACGACAGTGTGGGAATCACGGCCGGGAACGCCATCACGGGCGTCACTGTGAATGCGTGGTCGGCCTCTGTGGACCCGGACACCACCAACAATCTCCAGGTGAACCTCACCGAAAGCCTGGGCACGCTGTCTTCGTATCAGGTAGCCAATGAAGACAATTTCGCGGACCCTTGCTATGTGTCGGGAGGGGCAGGAACAATCCCTTACGAATTGATGAGCTACGCGGTCGCCACCCTGACGGCCGCCCATCAGTACACCCTGATGGCCACCGGCGGCAATCACCTGCGGCGCTCCGCCTTCGGAGCTCCGACAGCCGGGGCCGGAGTGGCGCATGCGGCTGGATCCCGCTTTGGCTTCCTCGGCAGTACGACCGTTGCACCAGGAGTACTCAAGATTGCGCTCGACTCGCGCTGGGTCGGGGTCACGCTCTACTTCAAGTTTCTGGCGTTCAATCAGCAAGGTGGCGCCGTTGAGTCGCTGTCCGAGGTCGAGGCGTATCCGTACACGCCCACCGGAGTTGCCAATGCCTTGAACGCCTACGCCCTCACACCCTCTGTGGTGCTCTCGCAACCATCGGCCACACAGATCACCATGGTGCAGGCGAGCGTAACGTTCTCCTCGAACACCGTGAACTACAACGCCCGGACCCTCACGATTCCAGACCCTGGCGGCACACCCACCTGGTATTACGTCACGATCGGAGACTCGGCTTATCTGGGCGATACCGGAACTACCGCCAACCTGACAGCGTATGCCGAGACGACAACCGCCAAAGTGGGAGTGCCTGGCTATACCTACATGGGCTCTCTGCAAGCTATTCACGCCGGCAGTGGAACCGCGCTTCCGGGCGGCTGGCCGACGTCTCAACCCGCACGGTGGATGTAAGACCCGCCGCTAACAAGTTTTTACAAAGAAAGGGGGCCCTCAATGGCCTCTGCCCTGTACGATACGGGACGCAATGCGTTCCTGACCGGTGCCATCAGCTGGACCGGAAACACCATCAGCGTCGCTTTAGTGGGCGCTGGCTATAGCGCCAATATGGGAACCGATCAATTCTTCTCGGCCGTTGCGCCGTATGTGATCGGAACGCCAGTTCAGCTCACATCGAAGACCGCAGTGGCGGGTGTGGCCGATGCTGCCGATGTAACGACCGCAGTCATCGCGACCGGCAGCACCATCACGCAAATGGTCATCTACGCAGATACAGGAGTGGTAGGAACATCCCAATTGATTGCGCGAGAGGATCTCACGCCTATCGTGACGAATGGAGAATCGATCACCCTCACTTGGGACAGTTCTCCTAATACAAAAATTTTCAAACTCTAAAAGACTACGGCTGTCGGATCAGCCCGCTGCCATCCCCTTTGAGCTGCCAGTTTCCCGGGAGCTTTTGCTGGCTGACGATCAAGCGTACGAGGCCGTTCAGCGCATCGAGCTTCGATTGTGCTTCCTGCATCGAAGGTCGGATAATGGTCACCTCATCGGGTGTAAAGGAGTACTCGGTCGACGCATCGGTCACCGAAGCATTAGGTGCTGACAAAGCGGGTGCACCGTTTGTCACTCCATTGGTTACTGGCTGAGTTGCTGAGCCTGGCTTCATGCGTTTCATTTTAGCGAGCTTCTGAATCGGTCGATCCATCTGCGAGATGACTCCGTAACTTCCGCAACGCCTTGGCGCGCCGCCGCTTTGGATCTTCTTTGTTTAGCCACTCCAGCATCATGGCGCAAATCGCCCTCGATGTGTGGCCCTGTGTCAGCAGGGCAAAATCCTCGTACACGGGCAGATCGTCGTTAGACACCCAGAGTGTTTTGTTTTTGCCCTTATGCACCTCATCAGTGTATCTTCAAACATGTTCAAATGAACAATGTTGCAAATGCTCATTTGTCCATGTGTCCATTTGATAGAAAGAGCGATAGGATTAGATTATGTTCGATAACAACCGCCAGGCGTCTCAAAATTCCTCCAGCCGCCGCGCTGGACCCCCTTCCCCGCCACCGCCTTTAATGGATTCTTATGCGCCGTTCGAACTCGATAAGAAACATCTGTTTGGGCTGCTCCACGATAATTCGGGACGGCTGAAGACGAGGCAGGTCCGGTCGCTGAAGATCGGCTTCGGTTTCCCGGTCGGGCCGGACATCCATGTGTATCTGCGCGTTCATTCCGAGCACCCATGGGTCATTGAAGTGGGCAAGTATGCCAACGAGGGCGGGAAGCAAAAGCGCGTGGGAGCAGACACCCGCTACTTCTCGAATAAGGCGGAGGCGAAGGCAGCGTATCTCGCCATTCGTGAGAAGGCCCCGCGCCGGAATTTCCCCTCGAAGTTCCCCTACTTCACGTTCTCCCGGCTCGGCATCGATGGCGAATACTGGCCGGACTTCGAGGCGATTGAAAAGCATGGTCCCAAGCCGTCTTCGATCGGGATCACTTTCATCACCGAGGAACCGTTTGAGAGCAGCTATAAGAACTGGACCGCAACGGAGTTGAAGTGCGAAGGCAACGGCCGCCACGCCCGGCGCCGGATCACGTGGGCGCAGAATGCCGCCGAGAAAGTAGAGGCCGAAAAGGCGCGTGTTTACGGCGAAGAGTTTTTCCCGTTACTCAATGGATGCGCGGCCTATGGCTGTCCTTTCGCCAAAGGGGATAAGCCGATCTGCAAGCCGAATGGCAGGCTGTATTTCCAACTGTCGGAGTCTCCGACTCTCGGATCCTCCTGCACCTACGACACCACCGGACGGCGCTCGCTCGAACAACTCTCAGCCGGGATCGACGACATCAAAACCAGGACTGGCGGCTGGCTGGCCGGTATTCCGCTACAGCTGATGTTGCGGCCCTACAAAACATCGCATAACGGCCAGGTCAGTATGCAGTACGCCGTCCATCTGGAGTTCCAGGCAGGCACGGTGTTGGAGCTGGCCCGTCAGCTGAACGAGCATGCGCAGGCCTTCCGTCGGGCAAACACGCCAGTCACAACGGTGACCATGTCCCGTGTCCTCGAAATGCCGACGCTCATCGAGCCTCCCCCACCTGAGGCCCCGCCCGAGGTTCCCGAGGAAGACGACGATCAGCCGCCGTTTGATACCGAGGAAGAAGAAGCCCGCGCCATGACGAATGAGTTCTACGGCGGCGAAGCGAGCGCGAGCGCTGAACCGGAAGTGAGCGATGCGCCGGAGCCGGAG
>CBAAAA010000081.1:0-12736 GCA_964658695.1 uncultured Solirubrobacteraceae bacterium
CTGTGATCAGACGCTTCCTTACTGGTCTCTCGGGCCGGATGGAAGCCGCGCGTCAGGGAGTCGAGATGCACGCTGTTCTCATTTCAGCTGACGAAAGCACTGGCAAAGCAAGTGCGATCCAGAGAGTGATCCGCTCCCAGTAACAACTAAGCTGGCAAAAAAGCCCCGGCAACCTTCACCGGGGCTTAATAATTTACTTAGCTTGACAATTAGTGTTCGCCAAACCGATAGCCAATCGAGACACTATACTCAGGTACCCAGTCACTTCCGAACTGGTAAAAGTTATTGACGAAATGCGCATCCACTTGCGGGCGAATAAAGATATGCTGTGTCGCATAGAAAGAAACTCCCACGCCTAAGCGAACTTGCAAATGATTCGAACTCTCCAGGAACGTATTAGAACTGGAGCATCCTGCAAACGCGTCGCAATACGACGACGGATAGAAGAATTTCAAGTTAGCCGCTCCCAACCCTCCAACCAACTCAGGGACTACCCGGCCGCGGTGGATTGGCTGCCAAATGCCATAGAAGTCATAGAAGGTGGGACGGTAATTCAAGCCCGCGTAGTCACCTTGACTAAAACGAAAATCCGCTTCTCCGCCTACTCCGAAGTGCGGCGTCAACATGAAGTCCGCGCCAGCCTTCCCAAACGCGCCGGTCAATTTCGGAGTGTTATAGTAACCCGCCGTGTTTGCTGCACCAACGTTTCCCGTGTTGAAGGTATCGATACTTGTACCGTTCGATGAATTAGTCATCGTACCGGCGCCGAAATACACATCCAACCCACTCTGGGCGTTACTCAGCATTGCAGTGGAACAGAGCCCCACCAACAAAAACATTGAATTTGTTAAATACTTCAAGACTTTACTCCTGTGCTCGCTAAGTTTCGTTCTGAGCCGAAATCCCAGCTCTTTACAACAAATGGACGCAGCTTAGGAACAGCGGGGTTACAAAGAAGGATAGAATGCGTAACGGTACGGATATCGTTCTGTGATTTCTAATTACATGCCATTAAGTAAAACACCCGGAACTTAGTCCGGGTGTTATACGACTCGGGACGGTCAGCTGGCAGCTCTTACAAGAGAGCCGCATACTTATGCAAGTGACGGATCAATCGTATCCGGATTCAGGCCAAGGTCCAATATTGCCTGCCTTGCCTTTACCGAGTCGAACCGGCCCCACCGCGACAGGCGCGACAACGCCGCGGCGGCAATACTATGCGCATCCACTTCGAAGAAGCGCCGCAAATGCTCCCGGTTCTCACTTCGACCGAAGCCATCCGTTCCCAGTGCGGTAAGACGGCCCGGCAGCCACGGCGCAATCTGATCCGCGACAATCTTCAGGTAGTCGCTGGCCGCAATAATCGGCATATCCAGGTTTCCAAGCACCCGGAGCAAATAGGGTTGACGCTCCGGTTCCGCCGGATGCAGTCTGTTCCATCGATCCACCACCAACGCATCGCGCCGCAGTTCGGTGTAACTCGTGGCGCTCCAAACGTTGGCAGAAACGCCATATCGCTCGGCCAGAATCTCCTGCGCCTTCACCGCCTCATTGAGAATGGACCCACTGCCAAACAGCGCTACCTGAGCTGAACCGCTGGCCGCCGGCTTGTACATATAGAGACCTCGCAGGATCCCCTCGCGAATGTCGTCTCCCTGCGGCATCGGGGGCTGCACGTAATTTTCATTCCCGACCGTCAGGTAGTAAAAATGATCTTCGCCGTTCTGGTACATCCGCCGGATGCCATCCTGAATAATGACAGCGATCTCATAAGCAAACGCCGGATCGTAGCTGATACAGCTGGGATAGACACTCGAGAAAACGTGGCTGTGACCATCATCGTGCTGCAATCCCTCTCCCGCCAGCGTCGTTCGCCCAGCCGTGCCGCCAAGCAGAAATCCTTTTCCGCGCGAGTCTCCGAAAGCCCAGATATGATCCCCAACACGCTGGAAACCGAACATCGAGTAGTAAATGAAAAACGGAATCATCGGCAGCCCCAGATTGGCGTAGGCCGTTCCCGCCGCCGTGAATGAGGCTAGTCCGCCGGCCTCCGTAATGCCTTCTTCCAGGATCTGGCCGTCTCTCGACTCCTTGTAATACATCAGGACGTCGCTATCCACCGGAGTGTATAGCTGCCCGGACGAGGCATAGATCCCGCGCTCCCGGAACATCGACTCCATGCCGAAGGTACGCGCCTCATCAGGCACAATCGGCACGATGTATTTGGAAAGCGCCGGGTATTTCAGCAAAGCTTTCAGAATAGACACGAAGGCGGTCGTGGTCGAAGCTTCCCGCCCGCGTGATCCGCCCAGAGACTCACTAAAAATTTCCAGCGGCGGAGCTGCGATTTCGATCTTCTTGGGGTGTCTCGCCGGAAGATATCCCCCCAGCGATTCCCGCCGTTCCTTTATGTATTGAACCTCTTCGCTATGCTCGCCCGGATTCACAAAGGCGATGGACGAAATCGTCTCCCGCGACAGCTCCAGATTAAAGCGCTGCGAAAGGTAGAAAAGCTCGTCCTCATTCAGCTTCTTCTGCTGATGTGTGATGTTCTTCCCCTCCCCGGCCTCACCCAGCCCATAGCCCTTCACCGTCTTGGCAAGGATGACCGTCGGTTTCCCGTTGCCCTCCGTGGCTCGCTTGAATGCGTTATAAACCTTCACCGGATCATGGCCGCCGCGTCGCAGATGGCCAAGCTGTTCATCCGTCTTGTCTTCCACCAGCTTCAGCAACTCGGGGTATTTCCCGAAGAATTCCTTGCGAACGTACGCGCCTCCGCGAGCCTTGTAGTTCTGATACTCCCCGTCCACGCACTCTTCCATGCGCTGCACCAGCAGCCCGCTCCGGTCGCGCGCAAACAGTTCGTCCCAGTCACTGCCCCACAGCACCTTAATGACGTTCCATCCAGCTCCCCGGAACAGACCTTCCAACTCCCGAATCACGCTCGAATTCCCCGCCACCGGACCGTCCAGGCGCTGCAGATTGCAGTTCACGATGAAAATCAGGTTGTCCAGTTGCTCCCGCGTAGCAATCCGAATCGCGCCCGTCGAATCGACCTCGTCCATCTCCCCGTCACCCAGAAACGCCCAAACCTTGCGATCGGTCTTGGGAATCATCTGCCGGTTCTCGAGATATCTTAAGAAGCGCGCGTGGTAAATGGCGTTTAGCGGCCCCAGGCCCATCGAAACCGTCGGGAATTGCCACAGGTCCGGCATCAGCCATGGATGCGGGTAGGACGATAATCCCGGATGATCGCGCAACTCGTGGCGGAAATTCAGTAAGTGATCATAACTCAGCCGCCCCTCAAGAAACGCTCGGGCATACACCCCGGGAGCTGCATGGCCCTGAAAATACACCATGTCCCCCGGTTGATCCCCATAGCTCCCCCGAAAGAAATGATTGAATCCTACCTCGCTCAAAGTCGCCAGCGATGCGTAAGTGGAAATGTGTCCGCCTATATTTGGGTCGTACTTGTTTGCCCTGACCACCATGGCTGCGGCGTTCCAGCGAATCAGGCTCTTGATCCGCCTCTCCAGCGGACGATCTCCCGGATAGCCGACCTCTTCGCTCGCCGGAATGGTATTCACGTAACGCGAGTGCAGCTGCTGCGCCGCAGTCTCCACCCCCGCTCCTCTCGCCTTTTCCAGCAGTTGCGTCAACAGGTAAGCCGCGCGGTCGGGGCCCGCCTCTTCAACAATCTGGTCGAAAGCTTCCATCCATTCGGAAGTTTCCTGCGGGTTAAGATCGGCCTGGCGTTCTTCTTTGGTTAAAAGCATCTTCTTTTTTTAGTCACCCCGATAAGGGCGCAAATACAACAATATCGCGATCCCGTCCAATTCCAGACCGGTACTGTCCGCGGATTGCCGGGCATTCGGAACCAATCCGAATTTCACACCTACCTGGCAGACTTCCCGGAACTTGGGGGGATAAAAACAATTATCGCCGATCGCTTGCTTTTCGCCGAATGCTCAGGCAATCTAAAAGGTTTTCGGAGAGAAGAAACTATTTTAAATGAAGGTGCGAGTCCTCTATCACGACCACTGCTTTGATGGGGCGGCATCGGCGGCGTTTGTCACACGTTTTCTGGACAGCAAGTTTTATCCGGGAGCCGAGTTTTTTTACACCGGCCTTGCTCACAGAGCCGATCAACTGTTTGAACCCGGTCTTTTCGATGGCGATGCCAATGCCATCGTGGACTTTAAGTACTCCACCGATCCCCACCTCACCTGGTGGTTTGATCATCACCAGAGCGCCTTCCTCAGCCCCGAGGATGCCGAACATTTCCGCCATGACCAGTCCGGCCGCAAGATGTTTGACCCCAGCTATCGCTCGTGCACTAAATTCATCTCCGCCGTGGCGCGCGAGAAATACGGTTATGAAGCTCCGGATCTGGACGATCTGGTAACGTGGGCCGACATCGTCGACGGCGCACTTTACGAAAACGCCGAATCGGCCGTCGAGATGAACGCGCCCGCCATGAAACTCACGCTGGTGATCGAAGGCAGCCGGGGTTCCACCCTGGTACACAAGGTCATCGGCGCCATGCAGAACCAGCCGCTCGAAAACATCATTCAGGATCCCGAAATACAGGCCAGCTACAGCAAGCTCTACGAAAAGCATCTCCGAACCATCGACGTGATCCGCAGCGCCGGCTCCTGTGACGGGGGAGTGATCTATTTCGATCTGGTCGAATCCGGAATCGACGGCTACAACAAGTTCATTCCGTACTACCTGTTCCCCGATTCCGCCTACACCGTCTCGGTTTCCACCTCCAGCTTCCGAACCAAGGTCTCCGTCGGCTCAAACCCCTGGGTACGCGAACCGCTGAAGCACAACCTCGCGACAATCTGTGAGCGCTACGGCGGCGGCGGCCACCCCAAAGTGGGAGCCATCAGCTTCCCCATCGGAGCCGTCCAACAAGCGCGAAAAGCCGCCGAAGAAATCAAAGAAGAATTGAAGTGGTAGTACACGCCTTACGGCATCTGCGGACTGGCCGAGCGAAGCATTCTGGTGACCCACTCCGCATGAGGTAAACCGCAACTGGACAGCGCTCGGCACTCTTTCTCGACGTCGTATTCGACACGCCGGACCGTTGGAAGTCCGCCGTCGATCAGCAGGTATGCGGCGCGGCTGTCGCCATCATACGAAAGACTCACACTTCCCGCATTGGCGACGGTGAGTTCGCGATCGGCACTACCCAAAGTGCGAACGAACGGCCAGTGAATGTGTCCAAACACGACAAGCTTTTTCCCGAGCGGAGCATAAGTATCTTCCAGTTGCGCGTCTGTCGCCTCATATCCTGGAGAGCGCCAGACGCTCTCCGGACTGGCGTGGAGTACAGCCATTGAATCGTGAAGTTGAAGTCGCGGCAAGCTGCGCATCCAGGAAATCCTGTCTTCACCCAGTACGGTGCGCGTCGCTGTTGTGATTTCCTCAAGCGCGGTCCAGATGGGTGCCGGTGCTGAGGATTGACGCATAAACTCTCTCAGCGATTCCGGTTTTGTATACATCTCATCTGCGTTTCCCATCACGCCCTGCCAACCTAGATCACGAACCTGGTCGATAACCTCCGCTGGCCTGGATCCACCATGGGCAAGATCGCCACCATGGCAAACCAGGTCCGGAGAAGTATCGCCAAGGTCCCCGACGATCGCGTTCAATGCCGTTCTGTTCCCGTGGATGTCAGAGACAATGGCAATCCGCATCAGCCATGTCCAGACATCGCATGTTCTCACTGCCCGCTATGGCTCATTGCGCAATCAGCGCGGAAACCATTCTGCTGCTGTCGATATACGCAAAAAACAAAATGGAGTATCTGACGCGGCCACTCTGGCCCATCCTTCGAGCAACGCCGCAGGCCCGCGACTCGCCATCTCTTCATAGCCAACACATCATAGCCGGCACAAAAACGCGATCACTCATTGACTGCTTCTCCTGACCACCTCGCCGGGTTCCCTCTAACCTACGCAATCGAGTGAACGCGGTACCGTCCAGCATCCACCATTTCCCCTGCTGGAGCCGGACCCGCAACACTCATAATTAGCCCAGCTGCAAACCAAAGCAACACCAACTTCACCATCACTCCCCCGGCCTGACCGCAACCGTGACCGGAATCCATGCGCAGAAAACACCGGCCTCTGTCCCGCAAACGCCCGGCGCTCTCTCGACCCGCTCCGTAAAACGCTCCAACGCCGCCTTATCTCGCGCCGCAACAATCGCCATATTGTGATCAGACTCGCTGTTGCGAATGTAGTAAATCAGCCGGATATACTCGGCCCCTGACGGCAGCGGGAAAGGCAGTGAAGGCGGCCCCGCCAGTGCACTTCTGCGCCCATCCCGCACGATTTGAGCGGCATCGAACCGCAACCGCACACGTCCGCGCCTCCGCCCGTCAACCGAGTAGATACTGGTCTGGTATCCCACCAGACTCTTAGCGGAGAGCATGATCGTATTCCCGGCTTGCGTCCCGTCGCCAGCGACCTCCTCCAAGCCGCCTGACTTCCCGATCGGAACGACAATCTTCAACCGCCCGCCCGCGACCAAATCCATATACGAGTTGTCAGACTGAACCGCAGCAGCGGTCTGAATCCGCACAGCTTTGTGCTCGCAGGCCATCTCCGCAGTGAGAAGACACAACGCCAACGCAACCCTTGTCAACTTCATATGCCACGAAAGCTACAGCAGCCGGAAATTCACTTCGACTTTCGCCTGCACCGTCACAGGCTGTCCCGCCTTCGTCGCCGGCCTAAAGCGCCAACTCGAAACCGCTCTGACCGCCTGACGATCTAAATCATCCGTCAAACTCTTTTCAACTTTTATGTCCCGCGCCTTCCCGTCCACCCCGATTACCAGGCCTAACAACACCACGCCTTGTCTCTTCGCGCGACGCGATTGCCTGGTGTACTTCGGCTCAACTTTCTGGATCACCTGCGGCGGTGTGACATCCCCTCCGATCTTGTAGAGCTCCTCCGGCAGCCGTCCGTCAACCGGCAGCACGAAAGCGGTCAACATCAGGAAGGCGATACAGCAAGAAGTCATCAATCGCAGCTGAAAGCCGCTCAACACGGGTTTGGCATTGAAGCCGAGCAGATGGTCCACCCGTGTACGCAGCGAGCCCGACACCATCCCACAGCCGAAGAGCAAACCTGTGGAAGAGTTCCGTGCAACCTCTACCAGCAATTCGGCGTACACGTTCCGATCCGTACCAAGCGCCAGCACCCGGTCATCCACAGCAAACTCACGCTCCTGCGCCAGCCTATTCGAAAGCCACCACACCAGAGGGTGAAACCAGTACATCGCCTGCGCCGCAACCACCAGCAAGGCTGTCCATCCGTCACGCCGCTGCAAGTGCGCTGCCTCGTGGTCAAGCGCTGCCTTCTGCAGATCGGGACTCCACTCGCGAAACCGTTGTGGAAGCAGAATCGTCGGCTGCGCAAGTCCCCAGATGACAGGAGTGGAGACTTCAGCAAAACGGACATCCAGACCTTGCTTCTTGAATTCCAGTCCTGGATACGTCGCTCTTTTCGTCTGCCACGCCAGATAGCCGTAGCCAGCGAGAAGGCGGCACCCAACAGCTCCCGCACCGCACGCCCAGGCCCAAACAGCCCACTCCACCCAAGACTCCCGCGCACCACTAGGCGCTAGTGGTAGAAAGGCAATCGACCACAACGCCGGTTGCGCCTCCACAGGCCTCATCGCAAGCACGGGCAACAATACGATCACCCCGAGAGCAACCACGCAGAGCGAGTGCTTGGCCACAGCCGGCAAACTTCGTCCTATCGCCAGCAGAGCCGCGCTCACCAGCAAGATAAAAGTTGCATTGACGGTCACATGGAACAACAGCATCACGACCTCCTGATCTTTGCCTCTTCGATCAGTCTGCTCAGATCATCCAACTCCTCCCGGCTGAACCGAAAAGTTCTCGAATCCAGCAGAGCCGCTACCGCATTGCGAGCCGAACCATCGAAAAACGTATGCAACACCCGCTTCAAAGCGGAGCGTCGCGCCACCTCCCGGGCCACCGCCGGCTCATATATGTAGCGCGGCCCCTCTTCCCTATGTCGCACCATCCCTTTGCGCTCCAGAATCCGCAAAATCGTGCGCACCGTCGAGTTACTGGGTTCCCCTTCCAACCTCTCCTGAATCTCCTGCCCCGAAGCCTGCCCCGCTGCAAACAAAATGTCCATGATCTGCCGCTCCCGCCGCGTAAGTGCCACTTCGCCGGAATTCTTAGCCATCCCGCGTCTCCTGTTAATAATTTAGCAGACAGCTAAGAAATTAACAGTACTAGGTCTTGGGTCGTCAAGTTGCGCACGCCAGGCTTTTGGGGGAAATTCGGGACAGTACACACAAACACAACATCTCGAGGTCGCTCCTCGCGAGGTGCCGCATCCAAACGGCACGTAGCATGCCGGCTTCACGGTCCTGATCCTAAAAGCAGTTCTCCAACATGTCGGCACTCTCCCGCCACCGCTTCTGCTCCAGTGGCCACAGAAGGTTGAGTCGACAAAGCTTCATGGTTCGAGAAGTGGGCCGTGATTGACCTCGGACCAAACCTCCCCCCAAGCTACCGAGCCCTCCGCGAAAACACCGATCCCATAGTGCCGCCCGATACCGGCCATCACGGGTCCTCGAATCGGCTCCTTGAATACGACCTCGACATGCAATCGCGGGTACTTCGCGAGGTGCCGCGGGGCAAGCATCGCCGAGGCGTGTCCGGTTCCGCGCCACAAAGGCCCGGTCTGGAAAGACAAAGCCTCTATGGAATCCGGCGCACAGCCGGCCATTTCAAAGGCCCGGGTCAACAGCTTCAGCGTCTTTTTCATGTCGATAACCCCCTTGCGTTGAACATTGAAGCCGTGCAGGATGACCGGAGTGACGCTTCTCCACACGCGCCACTTTTTGTCAGGGTCAAAGTAACTCGCGAAGCTCGGATCAGCGCCCGCTTCCGCTACCGCAACGTAAGCAGTCAAATTGGCTTTCTCATTGGTCAACGCGCGCCCGTTCATCGTGCGACGCAAGGCTTGCACCGCGCGGCCCGATTCGCCGGCCGGCTCGACGATCATCACTCGCCGAATACGCCCATCCGGATACGGGCCGGAAATGCCGGGCAATGGAACGTATGACACCCGCCTCGCTTTCTCGTCCTCAGCTGTATGGCCTTGAACGTAGGAAGCAATTTCCTCCTTCGCCCAACCCATTTCCTCGAGCGCCTCGGCGGCAGCATGCCGCAGTTGCCCCGCAACCTTCATGCAATGCGCCCAGGGTTCCCACCTCCCCGTTGTCTCGTCGCTCTGCACAAGCCGGAAATTGACCAACGGCCGGCGGCTCTCTCCGGCAAGTGAGTAAGTCCGCGTGTCAAACATCGACGGGCGCGTGTAAGTGTCTACGCCCCTGCCGAGGCTCCGGGCAACAAACCGCTTGTAAGTCGCCTGCGGGTCCTCAAATGTGACCTCCATCGGCACATCCAGATTCACGTCGCCCTCCTCAGACGGTGAATAGCATTCAACTAGTGTCGGCGTCTCTACAACGAGATCCGCGAACGCCATGTCAATTCCTCACCCGAACGTGTGCAGACAATGTGCGGCCTGACGCAATCCATCGTTCCAAATGGAAATCTCACTGGGATCGACACTCCACTGGTAGATCACGTGCGACGTCTCTCCTTCGATGCGCAGCCCTTCGACCGTCTTCATCGTTCGATACTGGGCCGGATTCGCCTCCCGTCCAGCCGCCCACTCCAAACCCGCTCGGTCCAAATCATTATTAGGAACCGCGATGCGATAGGGTGCGATTTTGTCCCGCTTGGCGGTTGAGATCGTTGGCGGCAAGTGCTTTTCCAGCCATCGCAGGGCCAGTTCCACCTTTGGCAAATGCTCGCGGTAACCACCCGTCATGACACCGGCTAGCATTGCCTGGTACAGCCGGCCCGGCGACGGTGGCCACTCACGGCCGTGATACCGCCCGGCAAGGAACGTCACGGCAATGCCGATGCTCTGGCCGCTCATGACTTGGGTGTCTTGCTCTTGGCGGCGTTTTTCTCCCCGCGTTGGCCCATGGACGTCTTAGCGCTCTCGCGATTGAATGTCGCAGTCCAATTGTCACCCACGCCAAACGCCTGTGCCGCCGCCTGCGCAAAGGACAACGCATCGCTCGAACTCAACGGAACCGCCTCGCGTTTGCCCTGCCGCATCACTTTCTTGATTTCTGCCGGCTTGTCGTCGTGTGGAACAAGCAGGCAACCCTCGCGCAAGAACCCATCCTGTTCGCATGCGAAGGCCACCAGTGCGAGACCCAGAATGTACCGCTGCAGTGGCCTCGTCCCCTGCTCGTTCGCCGTCCGCAGCGCACGCAACGGAACGAAATTTAAAACCGCATCGCGCCGTATGCTCAATGCAGTGACGCCACCCGGCCCCCGTCCTGAAGGTGCGTCATTCAGTCCAACATCGGAGAGCCCCTTATCGGGACCAAGATCCTCAACCTCTTCCTTCTCGAACGCGCTGAAGTACTGTGCTGCCCGCGTGTATCTCCGCACGCCTTCAGCCCGGATCGTCGAGCCGACCAAACGCGGCATCTTAGCCTGTGTATCTCGCGAATCCCAAGCCCCGAAAACAGTACTCGTAGGCGCCAGCTTGGCCAACTTAGTCGCGTTACCCCGATCGCGAATCTCTTCAAACGCCGCTTTCAACTCCGGCCACTTCTCGGAAAACCGAACCAGTGCGTCCGCGGCACGATGCCCTGCGTCCAACACATTCACCTCACGCTGACCCACAGTTACTCGCGCCTGCGGAACCAGTGACGCGTAAGGCTCCACCTTGAACAACGGTTCCATCCGGTTGGCCTGTGAGCCTACCGTATCCACAAGTGCAACATCACCATCGATCACGTAATTGGGTCCATCGTTCGATCCTTCTGGTGGCGCGAAGGTTGGCGGAAAGAACACCGCGCCATCGCCCAGCACCGGCTCCAAATCCTGGCGCATCGTGAGCGCCACCCGCCCGCTCTGCGGGTCTAACCACGAATCAAAATGCTCTGCGTTCATGCTCTCCGTCTTTCCTGAATCGCTGGGTCTGCAAACTTGAACTACTTGTAACTCTGCCCGCGGGAAGCAATCGAAAATTCAAATGCGAAGTGGGGAAGTCCGTCCCAAGGCGCAAAGGATGCCGTACGCGCCAGGCATGCCGGCAGTTCGCCAGTCCAAAGATGATACGCTGCCCGTCTTGTCTTCCGCTGCACTACCGGACGAAAGCTCTGCAGACCAATGGCAGCAAGAACTTCCACCGCAATAAACGTCGCGGAATCCTTCCCGTGCTCATTAGGCGAATACCCGTAATCGCAGGCGTTCCAGGCGGCGCGCGGGTCGACGCCGAACTTGGACTTAGTCAGCTGGCTTTTCTCAAAGAGATCCAGACCAGTGCTGGTCAAATCCAGCAGGCCCAGCAATTCCTCAAAGAGTCCCCGTGTCGTCACCTGGCCCGCCCAGCACTTGATCGACGCGGTCCGACCACGAAACTCGTCCAGCCACCAGTCCAGCTCGAGAGTGTAAGACCCAAACGGTAACTTCGCAGGACTTACACCGGCCTCTGAATTCGTGTCGAAATCAGGATGCAACTGCTTCAGGCGCCGGAGCGAATCGGTCAAGAAGTTTTCTGGCAAATCGCCGCGCAACGAAAACCAGTGAACACGCGGCCGCCCCTGCTCCGGACTGAACGCCGAGAGAATGTCCGGGTCCTCCAGCGCCGCTAACTCCAGCAGTCCGCAGCACGCGTAGAACTGCCCCGGATTGCGCGGGTCAAGCCGCACACGAACCTCAGCCACTGGCCCCGTCTCCCTCTTCGGCTGATACCAGCCCATCGGCTCGCTTGAAGATCGCCTCCAGATACGCCGTCCCCACGCCCCATAATGGTTCTGCAACCGTGCAAACCGCTTCTCCGCCTCGCGAGCCACCGGCGAGCATTTCTCCTCTGACTGGCGCGGGTCAAAGTTCCGCGGCTTGAAGAAAGGCCGGCCCGCCGCGTGATGAGCTGCGACAAAATGTAGCGTCAGGTCATCTGTTCCTGCGGCCGCCTTCAAAAGCGACCCGAACTCATGCCGGTATCCGTCAAGCAACGCCATGTTGGCCGGAGCCGCCGTTTTCGCTGCCGGCCGCTGTGCATCGGTAGCTCCCATTGCTCGCTGCCAGACTGGATGATCCTTCCCGTGGTGATGCAGCAATCGAGCTTCCCGGAAGCGCTGGGCTAACTCATCTCCCAGACCGGCCGCAAGAGCAAGTTCGTACGCTCGTCTGGCTACTCCCGGTTCGTGCTCATCAAGAGGAACTTCGCGCAGATTCTTCCTTTTCCCCTCGGATCGCGCCGTCAGATACACCACCAGGTCGTCGCTACCCTCTTGCAAATTCTTAACCACCACAGGAGCGCGAAACCCTCTCTCTCCGGCAAACTTGGCTAGGGCCGCTCGCGTTGTCGGCGACGACGACTTTGGCATCCGTAGAAGCAGTCCATGAATCAACGTGGTTGTTCCGCAATGATGCGAGCGGCGAGTTGGTGACGAATAAGGTGGAACCGCTCGCGAGGAGGAAAGTGATTGAAATGTTAGAGTTGTGGTGTTGATACCTTAACATGCTGACCGCAGACCCAGCGCTTAAGGGCAACCGCTCGGAAAGTGGCTCATAGATGCTTGAAAATTGAAGACTTACACGGCCAGCCGACTTCCGCAATCGAAAGATGCGGCCTAATTG
>CBAAAA010000082.1:0-12672 GCA_964658695.1 uncultured Solirubrobacteraceae bacterium
ACGCAGAGAACTCTGGTTGCGGGCCAGCGACAGGATCTTCTTCATTTCGCCCAGGCTGCGCAATGCCTGTCTTCGTACCACCTCGTTCGTGTCGCTCATCTGCGCGGCCAAGGTGGAGGAGAAGCGTGGATCTCCAGTACGACCCATGACCCGGGAGCAGGATTCGCGAAACTCCGGCCGTTCATCCTTTGCCATCTCATCGATGAGCGGAATCGCGGCGGGGTCTCCAGCTTGGTAGAACCCGAGGAGAGCGCTGCCGGCGACATTTGGGTCCGCGTCCACAACATGTTTGCGAAAGAGCGGTGCAACGAACTCCTCTTTCCTGTCGTACAAACCTTCAATCAGACCGGAGCGGACGATCGGATCTGATTCGCGGGCAAGATCTGCAATCAAGCCAAGACTGGGCCTTCTACGCGCTAAGAACTTGGCGGCCCTGGAACGAAGATTGGGATTCGGATGTCTCAGAAATTTCGAGACGCCGAGCACCAAACGGTCCCGTTCGGAGACGGCGTCCAGAATATCGAGCGCTATCAGAAGCTCATTCTCGGACCAGTTCACGACATCTTTATCCGCGTATCGTTTCAGGAATAAAGTGTCAAAGCGGGGGTCTGCGGCCTGCAGTTTGGTAGCAAGCAAGAGTGCTTCTTCACGCGACTTGCGATACACCCCGAGGACCATCTGAATGATGTCATCGAAATTCAGCATGGCGGCAATGAACCTCATCGCGCGAGAGCCTGGCCTCTGAAGCAATATGGTTCGAATCTGGTCCAGGAAGACTTTCGGGTCCATGCCGGCACGCAGCTCACTTACTTTCTTGCCAGCACTGGCATCTCCTTCGTCATAGCGGTCCAAGAGCGTTTCGAGTTCAGAGTGTGCGGTTTCCAATTTCCATTCCCGTCAACAGACCATCGGTCAAATAGCCGCGGTCTTCTAGGAAGTAGGTACTTACTCGCCCCGAATGATCTCGGATGGATTTGACTTGGCGGCCCGCGATGCGGGGATCAGGCTACCGGCTAAGACCGCCGCCGGGACCAGGAGGAGCGCGAGGGAGAAGCTGATCGGGTCGCTTGGCGAGATGCCATAGAGGAATGCCGTAAGCAATCGGGCAGTGAACCAAGCCCCAATTGCACCCAACATCACTCCGGTGATAGCCAGGACGAAACTCTCTCCCAGGAAGAGTCTGATCACTTGCCTGCCAGTCGCTCCCAGGGCCATTCGAATTCCGATCTCCGCCATCCGCTGGGACACCTGGTAGCTGAGCACTCCGTAGATCCCGGTGATGGCAAGCAGTAGCGCGAGCATGGCGAAAATCGCCGACAGCACGGCCGTGAAGCTGGAAGGCGCAATCTCTCGCGCCACATACTCGGTCATCACCCTTACTTTGGCCATCGCTGCTTGCTTATTCTGATCGCGCAGTGTGCGGCGGACGGCTGGAACGAGTGAAAGCGGTGGCTGCTGTGTCCTCAGCACGAAGGTCAGCGGGCTTCGAGGGCTCTGTTCATAGGGCATATAGATCTCGCCGCGCACCTGTTTCGTGAGCGAATGGTTGTAGACGTGTTCGACCACGCCCACAACCACGCTGGAGACCGGTTGAAAGCCATTCTCAGTCACATGCTCCGCTTCGATTCTCTTGCCGATAGCGGACTGGCCCGGCCAAGTCGAGCGCGCCAGGAGTTCATCCACGATGACGACCTGTTGGCCATCGAGGCGGTCATGCTCGTCGAAATAGCGGCCCGTGATCAGGCGCACACCCATGGCGAGGAGATATCCCGGCGTGATGCATCGCAGATCCGAAATGAAGGTTGCACCCGGCTTGGCGGCAACGCCCTCCGGCTGGAAAGGACTGTACCAGTTCGGAATGTCGGTATCGAGCGGCAGGTGAGAGGTACCGCCCACGCGGTCAACTCCTGGCAGCGTTCGAAGCTTCCTTTCCCACACGGTCACGGCAGCGGGATTTTGCCAGCCGCCGATCTGAAACGCGAGCAGGTTGTGCGGTTCGAAGCCGGGGCGTACCTGCTCCAGGTGTGAGAGAGTTCGCGCCATCAAAGCTGCTCCGGTCACCAGAATGAAAGCCAAAGTAATTTCGCCCACTACGAGCGCGTTCCCTGTTTTCCTGTGCAGGCCGCTAAGCCAGCTTCTCCCGCCGGCGCGCAGGGTAGCCATCAAGTCCATACGAAAGCTCTCGACGGCCGGGGCCAGTCCACACAACAGGGCAGCCGAGAAAGACAAGGATGCAGCCAGCGACAGCACGGGCCCAATCGAACCTGCGTCGCCGATCCGTGCCAAACGCTCAGGCCGGATAGCCAGCAGGCCGCGAAGGCCAGCCCATCCGAAAGCGATGCCAACTGCGCCGCCGAGAATGCAGAGCAGCCCGCCTTCCGCCAGCAACTGCCAGAGGATGCGAAGACGCGAGGCTCCAAGCGCCAGCCGAAGCGCCATTTCCTTTCGCCGACCACTCCCGCGCGCTGCAAGCAGTCCCATCACGTTCACGCAACAGATTGTCAGAACCAGCGCAGCGCCTGCAAACAATGCGGTCAATGCCGGCTTCACATCGCGTACCGCATCGGCCTGCATTCCGGTGACGGCGAACTGCAGGCGCTCGCGGTTGTAGTCTGCGTATTCCGTTCGAATCTCCGCTGCGACGCGATTGAGATCGGCCTGCGCGGCGACGAATGAGACACCGGGTTTGAGCCGCCCGATTACACGAATGAAGTATTGATCGCGGATCCCATACGCATACCGTTCGAAAGTATCGAAGACCTGCACGTCGGCTGGTACGTTCGCGTCCGGTGCGAAATGCAGTTCGAAGCTGGCCGGCAGTACGCCTACGAGCGTGTTGGTATCGCCCTGAAGCGGCAGTCCTTTGCCAAGCAGCGCGGTGTTGGAGGAGAAGCGCCGCTGAAACAGACCGTTGGTCAGTACAATTGCAGGCCCGCCATCGTCGGACTTCTCGAAGGTGTGGCCGCGTAGCGCTCGGACGCCCAGCACATCGAAAAAGTTCGCCGTTACCTTAGCGGCTTTGACCTGTTCTGGATTCTCGCCAAGGAAGGTGCGGGATATCGTCCAAATCCCTGCTATGCCGGAGAAGGCGCGATTGCGATGTTGAATCTCGCTCAGCATCACGCCGGATACTGGAGCGCGGGCCGTTCCAGCGCTTTGCAGCAAGCCCCAGATCACGGCGACGCGGTCAGGATTCTGATAAGGGAGCGGCTGCAGCAGTGCGGCGTAGAAGATGCTGAACACTGCCGTGGTAGCGCCGATTCCCAGCGCCAGCATAAGTACTGTCACAGAGGTAAATTGGCGTTGCTGTGTCAGGCTTCGCCAGGCGAAGCGGATCTCTCGGAAACCCATAGGGATCGCACGAATTTAGCACAGATTTGACCAGGGCTCCCAGGCGTAGTGTGGACGCGACTCGGCAGAAGTGGGCGTTCTTTCGGGACGTCGCCTCGGGAGGTGACCAGCAACGATGTCCCCCGCTTTTCCGATTTTAGGAGGATTTCGCTAAGAATCTTTGCGCCCGTCAACCACTGAGAAGCGTGATCCAACAACCAACTTCGTAAGCAGCCGGCCACAAGTGGAAATAAAGTTGACCGCCGCCTTTTACTCTAGCGGGCCTTGGCGGGTTCTGCTGGGCGCTCTCGCGTTGCTATGCCTCTTGACGACTTGTCCTGGACAGCAACTTTCTCCAAATGCCGGTTTGCACAAGTTCACCACTGCGCGCCAGATCCGTTCGCTGAGCCGTTCGGAGGCGAATCGGGGTTATCCGGTCAAATTACGCGGCGTGGTTACATTCCGGGACAACGAAGGTTTCTTTATCTACGATTCGACTGAGGCGATCTCGGTAGATGCACCAGCCAAGCTGGCAGTCAGCGTAAATCCCGGCGACCTGATCGATCTGCAGGGAAGCACGACGGATATAGGCTTTGCGCCGGAGATCGAAGCAACAGCATTGACGGTCGTGGGCACTGCCCGGATCGGCTCACCATTAAGACCGACCTATGAAGAGATGGCCTCAATGGAGTTGGACAGCCAGTGGGTGGAGATCGAAGGGATTGTGCGTGCTGTGACCTCCGATGAAGGAAATACGGCGCTTGTTGTCGCCGTTAACGGCGGCCGGGTACTCGTGCGAGTCCCGGCATTGAGCCAGGCCGCGGGCGCCTTATTGGTAGATGCCAAAGTCGTGGTCCGGGGTAACTGCGGAGCGATGTTTAACGATCGAAACCAGTGGGTTGGCGTTCGGCTATACGTGCCGGATGCGAGCGAAATTGAGACAGAGGAAGCGCCGCCAGACACGTCCGCCATTCCGTTGTATCGAATCGCGGACCTTCGTAGCTTCAATCGTGGCCGGCGGTTTGCTCACCGCGTTCGCATCCTGGGGGCTGTAACGCTAGGCAAGCTCGACGGGAGAATGGCGGTTTCTGATGAGACTGACGGGATCTTTATTCAGCCGCTACGAAATGCGACCACTGCCAGCCCCGGTCAGAGGGTGGAAATTGTCGGATTCGTGGGCGTTGGCCGCTATACAAACGAACTGCAGGACGTTTCGATCCGAATCATTTCTTCCGGAACTCCGCTGCCCGGGCCGATGATTGGCGCCCGGGAGATCTTGAAGGGTAATTACGATGCCAGGGTGGTGCAAATCAGGGGCACGATCCTGGGTTTATCGCATCGGCCTGACCGCTGGGTCGTGACACTCCAAGCAGGATCTGAAACATTTGAGGCTGACATGGGGGCAAGTCAGTTTATGCCCCGCTTGCGGGAAGGCAGCGAAGTACGCTTGACCGGTGTCTGCCAGATCGAGGCCGACGTCACTGGTTCACCAGCCAATTTCCGCATTTTGCTTCGCACACCGGCTGACATCGTCATTTTGAAGCAGCCATCCTGGTGGACTCTTCCAAGACTTCTGGCAGTGATGGCATTGCTGGCCGGTGCAGTAGCAGCGGCCTTAGGTTGGGTCGGGATGCTGCGGCGGCAAGTGAACAAGCAAACCGCAATCGTTCGAACGACACTCGAATCAACCGGCGACGCCATCCTGGTGACAGATCTGCATGGAAGGATTCTGACTCTCAACCGAAGGTATGCCGAACTTTCCTGCGAGTACGGAGGCAGGGTCCCGTTTCATACACATCATGAACTGGTGGAGGCAGGAGCGAAATCTTTTAAGGATCCCGCGCTTATGTTGGCGCGCCTGCGGCAACTGTATGAAGATCGGGACGCTCATGCGGACGATGTCGTGGAATTTACTGACGGGAGGGTCTACGAACGCCATTCGGAGCCGCTGCGGGTCGGCGCCCTAATAGCCGGTCGAGTTTGGGTTTACCACGATTTCACGGAGCGAAGGCGGAATGCAATCGAATTGCAGCAGGCCAAAGAGGCCGCCGAAGCCGCGAGTCGCGCCAAGAGCGAATTCCTCGCCAACATGAGCCACGAAATTCGGACACCGATGAACGGGATCATGGGAATGACGGAACTTGCGTTGGATACCGATCCGAGCAAAGATCAACGCGAGTATCTCAATCTGATTAAGTACTCTGCTGAATCCCTGCTTAGCGTCCTAAACGATATTTTGGACTTTTCCAAGATAGAAGCAGGCAGGTACTTAATCAGCCCGGTGGAGTGCGAATTGCGCCCAAGCGTTGATGAACTCATGAAATCGCTTGCCGTCAAGGGACAACAAAAAGGGTTGGAAATCCTGTGTGATGTGGAGCCTGATGTGCCGGAGCGGGTTTTGATCGATCCCGACCGGGTTCGACAGGTAGTGATCAACCTTGCCGGCAATGCGGTCAAATTCACGGAGAGAGGCGAAGTTGAACTCCACATCTCTGTGGAATCGCGCTCCAGTTCAGAAGTGGTTTTGCACTTCTCGGTGCGTGATACCGGCATTGGCATCCCGGCAGAGAAGCAAGGCGAGATCTTCGAGGCATTCTCACAGGCTGACGCATCGACCACGCGCCGTTATGGAGGCACCGGCCTGGGGCTGACGATTTCGTATCGTTTGGTTCAGCTGATGAACGGACGCTTGTGGGTGGAGAGCGAAGCCGGCATAGGAAGCACATTTCACTTCACGCTCCCGTGTGTGGCAACGACGAAAGAGTTCGCTGATCCTTTTTCTCCGGAGGAGGCGCAAACAGGCGACGCGAATATCCTCGTTGTGGACGATAATGCCAGCCATTGCAGGATTCTCGAAAAGCTACTCAGCAAGTGGAAGGTCAAGCACAAGTCAACCACCAACGGCGAAAGTGCGTTGGAACTTATCACCTCAGCGACAAACACCGGGTATCCATACAGCGTGATCTTGTTGGATGCGGAAATGCCAAGCGTGCATGGCTTCTCGGTGGCGCAACGGATTCAGCAGCGACCTGATTTAGACTGCGTTCCCGTCATGATGCTCACTTCGGCAGATCGGAAACATGGCTTAGCCAAGTGCCGCGAGCTGGGGATTGATACCTATTTGACGAAGCCAATCTGCGAGAGTGAGTTACGGCGAGCAATCTTGAGAGCGCCAACGATGCGGAAAGCCCGCAAACACTCCGCTCCGAGTAAGCCCGAGAGATTCTCCTCTCCTCGCAGGCGCATTCTGCTGGTTGAGGACAACTTCGTTAATCAGATTTTCGCCCTGGGCATCCTCGAAAGCCAAGGTCATTCAGTATCAGTGGCAAACAACGGAATGGAAGCACTGGAGAAATGGGGAGTGGAAGAGTTTGACGCCATTCTCATGGACGTTCAGATGCCTGAAATGGATGGTCTCCAGGCAACGATTCGCATTCGCGATCGCGAACGGACCACGGGGCAGCACATTCCCATTCTCGCGATGACGGCGCATGCGATGACGGGTGACCGCGAAAAATGTCTGGCTGCGGGAATGGATGCCTATCTGACTAAGCCCGTCCATGGAAGAGACCTCTGCGATGCCATTGATTCGTTTTCAGCTTCAATGCAAAGCTGAGGTGGCCTTCTCTAGCCTCACAGTGACGTTGCCCAGGATCTTGGCGTTGCTTGTTTCTTTGAGCAGGTTTCGTGGATTTCGTTACTCAAGACGGTCTAAAACCGTGTCTTTAGGTTACTCTGCGCGCAGCGCTCGTGCGGGGTCCACCCCAATGGCTCGTCTCGCCGGCAGATAACTCGCCAGCATGCCTATGGACATTAGCACTACCGCGGCGGCCGAAAAAGTCAGCGGATCGGTTGGGCCGATGCCGGTCAACAGGTTCTTCATCAGGCGTGTGAGTCCGGCAGCGCCCACGAGTCCGAGCAGAGCGCCAACTCCCACCAGGTACACGCCGCGGCCGAGTGTCATCCGGAGCAGGTCGAAGGTGCTCGCGCCCAATGCCACTCGAATTCCAAACTCGCGCCGCCGCTCCTCCAGCGTGTAAGACATGACGCCGAACACTCCCATGGAGGCCAGCAGCAGCGCAATGGCTCCAAAGGTTCCGAGCAGAGCCGTTCCCAGTCGCGCCGTGCCTCGGCCTTCGGAACGCACTTCCTCCAACGTTTGGATCTTGTAAAGAGGAACATCTCGATCGAGAGCCGCAATGGTGTGGCGGATAGCGGGCAGGATGACTGCAGTTTCGAGCATACTTCGAACCACCAGCGACAGGCTGGGTTTCGGCGCTTGCAACAGCGAAGTATAAACCTGGCCGATTTCTCCCATCACCGCTTTGAGCTCACCGTTCTGCTCTACGGATCCGACGACCCCGACGACCGATAGCGCCGGGCCATTCCGTTCCAGTCGGACCCTCTTGCCAATCGGGTCTTCTTGCGGCCAATATTTGCGGGCAGTAAAGTCATCAACCAGGACCACCGGCGGGGCATCCGCATTGTCACGGGGCGTGAATACCCGGCCACTCCGAAGTGGGATCCGAATGGTTCGGAAATAGCCGGGCGAGACCGATGCCGTTAGCACGATAGGCGTGTCACCACGACGGGGCTCCGGCCGGTCAGTAAAGTGAAGGCCTGATCCGTGGAAACTGTCTCCCCCCGGGATGGCGTCGGTCGCTGCCGCACTCTCGATGCCCGGTAGCTTTTCCAATTGGTCCAGAGCGCTTTTCAAGAAAGCGGTTTGCTTTGCCGGATCATCGAACTGCGAGCCTGTCAGAGCCATATTCATGGTCAATGCGTGGGCCGCCTCGTAACCGGGATCGTGGCTGCGCAGTTGTACGAAGCTGCGTATCATGAGACCCGCTCCGGTCAGCAACACCAGGGTGAACGCAACCTGGGCAATGACGAAGAGGCTGCCCAGACGATGCTCTCGTTTTGAGATCTGGCCGCGCTCAGTTTGCCGAAGAGGCTGATTCGTTTCAGCCCGCCGGAATTGCCAGGCGGGCAACAGACCGAACAGGACGCCTGAAAGGACTGCTAGAGAAAACGCAAACAGCAGCACAACACCGTTCAGACGGATGAGATTTGCGTTGGGGAGCTCCTGTCCGAGAAGAGGAATGAGGCGGATTCCAGCGAAGGCAGGCAGAATCCCCGCAGCCGCGCCTAGCAATGCCAGCAGCACACTTTCGGAGAGCAGTTGCCGGAAAATCCTCCACCGTCCCGCACCCAAGGCAACACGAATCGCAATCTCTTTGCGCCTTCCGGTCCCTCGCGCCAGTAGAAGGTTCGCAATGTTGGCGCACGCCACCAGCAAGACGAACCCAACCGCTCCGAAGAGGACCAGCAACAGCGCTTTCACATCCTGAACGTACGATTCTTCGAGGGGCTGCAAATGGAGTGTCTGGCCGCCATCGTCATTCGGGTACTGACGGACAAGACGCGCGTTCAACGCACTCATTCTCTGCTGTGCCGCCGCCATGCCCACGCCCCGCGCGAGTCTCCCGATGATCAGCCAGGATCGCGAGCTGCGTGTCTGGGAGGCCGCGCCGTCCAGCACTGCCGGCACATACAATTCCTCATGTTCGAAGAGCGGAGCGCCCTGGCTCATCACGCCGAGCACCGTATGCGGCGTACCATTCACGATAAGGCTCTGTCCAATCGCCGAACTCTCCCCGTGATAGTGCACGTTCCAAAAGGCCCATCCGAGAACGACCACCTGCGCATGACCTGAGCGCCCTTCCTCTTCATTGAATACACGACCCAGGAATGGCCGATTGCCCTGCACGCGAAACCAGGACGGAGTGACGAGCAGTCCCTCGACACGTTCCGTACGGTCGCCGAGACGAATGTTGAATCCGTCATTGTTGAAGGCGGCAAGATCCTGAAAGGTTCCGCTGGCCTTCCAGTCGACGTAATCAGGAACTGAGGCCGGGAAGTTATGGAATCCACGTCCAGGGTTTTCAGTCCAGACCATGACCACCCGGTCCGGTTCGGGGATGGGGATGGGAGTGAGCAGAGTCGCGTTGATGACGCTGAAAATCGCGGTGTTCGCTCCGATGCCCAATGCCACGGTGGCCACCGCGGTCAAGGTGAAGCCCGGCTTCTTGCGAAGCATGCGCGCGCCGTACCTTAGATCCTGCAGCAGGGCGTCGAGCCCCACGCCGCTTCGTCTGTCACGTATTTCTTCCTTGAGCTGTTCCAGGCCGCCGGTCTCCAGGTTGACGCTGCGCCTTGCCTGAGACTCCGCCATCCCGAGTGACACCCGCTCATCGGCCAGCAGCTCCGCATAGGCACGGACCTCCCGGTCTAGTTCCTGCTCCTTGTTCTCCTTCTGGAATACGTTGGAGAAAAGATGCCATATCTGTCTGTGCCAGCTTATAGGTCGCATTGCGTCAGCTCCTATTGACGTTCTATATCAGCATAGCCAGCTTCTATAGAATGTCAATAGGTGGCGTCTAAGGATGCCCGAAGTACTTGTGCGGGAAGCTTCCCTTACCGCCGTCAGGCCAAAGCCAGCGGCACTGCCTCTTCCCATCGTCCCTGCGCTTTCAGGATGAGTTCCACCACTTCTCGCGCCGCCCCGTGACCTGCGAACTTTCGCGTGGTGTAGTGGCAGATCGCCTTCAACTCATCGGCTCCGTCCGCTACCGAGACTCCCAGGCCGGCACGCATTGCCAGCGGGATGTCCGGGAGATCATCGCCGAGATACGCGACCTCCTCTTCCGTTACGCCCGCCTTCTGCATGCACTCTTCGAAGGCCTGTTTCTTCTTTGCTTGCCCTAAGTAGACGAAAGTGACCTTCAGTTCTTCCGCACGTTTTGCCACCGCGGGCGACCGGCGACCCGTAATGAAACCAGTCTGGATCCCCATGGTGTGGGCAAGCGAAAGACCCTGCCCATCCTTTGCATTGAAGACCTTCATCTCCGTAACTGAGCCGGCGCCTGAACCCTCTGACGCCACCGTAGGTCCGATGAGGCACACGCCGCCGTCGGTGAGAGTTCCGTCCACGTCCATGAGAAAGAGTTTTATTTTGCGGGCGCGCGCAAGGACATCCGGCGATGCCACCGATACATCAGACATGAGCCAATGGTAGCCCGAGCAAGCTTCAAAAGCGGGCAGCATAGGGTAGGCTGTTGTAGGTGAGCCCGGATGTTATTCCTCGCCAGGTGGTCCAAACAGCATTACGGGCCGACCTCCCATTCATCGGGATCGCCACTGTTGCCTTAATTGCCGGTCTGGCGTCGCTGCTGCTTGGAACCCTGGGGTCTCGAGATCGACTGCTGCTCTGGCTGGGCGTCTTTTCGAGTTTGTACGGCATTCGATTGTTCACCCACAATGGCCTGGTTCACGCGGCTATCGGCGGCTCTGACTACCACTTTCTGCTCTGGACTCTTTGCCTGACGTATGTCATTCCGATACCGTACGCGTCGTTCGCTCGCGAGTTGTTTGGGGCTGGCTGGAAGAGATCGTTCACGGCATGGATCTGGTTGGAGATTGCCTTTGCTCTGATTTTCGTTCCGGTGACTTTGTACCTCGGTCCAACAGATCTCGCTGACCACGTGAACACTATTTTGGTGACCGGGGGCACGCTGCTGATGATGCTTCACCTCATTCTTGGACGCGCTCATTTAGACCGGGTTACGAAAGGCCTGAGATGGCCGCTGGCTGTTGCCGGCATCCTGGTGCTCTTTACGAACCAGGGATTTCGTCCCGCGGGAATCGAACTGGAGCCGCTGGGTTTTCTCATTCTGCTAGGCGGGCTTGGATGGACAGCCGCTGCGCATGCCGTTGCACGGGAGCGGCAACTAGTCGAAGTGGAAGGCGAGTTGGCGTTGGCCCGGAGAATCCAGACGTCCATCATTCCGGACTCGCCGCCCGAGTTCTCAGCACTCCGTTTCGGGATGCGTTATCAACCAATGACGTCGGTCGCGGGTGACTTCTTTGACTTTCTAAAAACGGGAGAACGGTCCTTGTCAGTCCTGGTAGCTGACGTGTCAGGCCACGGCGTTCCAGCGGCGCTGGTAGCGTCGATGCTGAAGGTCTGTTTCGCCGCGCAACAAAGTGAGGCACATGATCCGGCTAAAGTCCTGACTGGACTAAATACAATGCTTCGCGGCAGTCTCGGCGGCCAGTACGTGACAGCGAGTTGCGCGGCGATCGATCTGGCTGCCGGTCAAGTGACGTACGCCGGCGCTGGACATCCACCCGCGCTGCTGCTTCGGAGCAAGCAGGGCGACGTGCTGCAACTGGCTCAGAACGGGTTATTCATCGGTCCGTTTCCACACGCAACTTATTCAAACATGGCTGTTCCATTCGAGGACGGCGACAAACTGCTTCTTTACACCGACGGAATCCTGGAGGCGTGTGGGCCAGACGGGCAGGAATTTGGTGGGAAGAACCTTGAGGCTTTGCTCCTGGACACCGAGCATCTTGAGCCAGCCGAGTTTGTAAAGATCGCGACTCCGGCGCAACAGGATGATCTGACAGTGGTGCTGATGTCCTTCCAACCAACAAATGGCTCGGTTCATAGTGAAGTCAGTTGAGATGCAAACAAAGAAACAGCCTTGGTTGTAGGCTCGCCTGGCGTCCATTATTGGTGTAAGCTACCGGAATGCCCAGTCCCGCGCCTCCACCCCCGTTTGACTGGAAGGGATTCTGGGATATGGCCTCTCACGTCGGGACGCTTGTGGGTCTGGGCGCCGCCGGCATCTGGGGCTACTTTAACTTTGTCAGAAGCAGAACCTATTACCCCCGAATGGAAATGGGTGCGGAAGGAGATATCCGGTCTCATGGCGACCAGCGCTATCTTGTTCCACGGATCACACTCAAGAATATCGGGAACTCGAAAATCGAACTCATCCAGCACGGAACCGGATACAAAGTCTGGTTTACTGACGGGAGCGTAGACGACGAAGGAGAACTCATCTGGAGCGGAGGGAAATTGACTTACTCGATGCTGGTTGATCACAAATGGATTGAGCCCGGCGAAAGTATCTTCGACGAGAAGAGTTTAATCCCTCTGCCGCAACGGTGCGTTGCGACGAAGGTGCAAGCCCGCCTGGTAGCCCCGATCGGATGGCCCCAGCGGACAAATACGGTATGGAAGTGCTCCGTCATTATCGGTCCACTTCCCAAATCAGGAAAGGATGACAAAGGCAATGAGCGAATTTCCATATGAACTTCAGCAGCAGAAAGAGAACCCTGCTGGATCACACCAATGGGAGGGCGATAAGAAGCAGGACCCGTCGAGAGAGGACCGTCCCGACTGGCTGCCCGAACCCGGACCAACTTACCAAGCCGAAGACGACGGCAAGGAAAGTGGGGAGTGGGAATCGGGAAAGCCTAAAAAGGGAGATC
>CBAAAA010000083.1:0-5328 GCA_964658695.1 uncultured Solirubrobacteraceae bacterium
TACCTTCCAGGATGTCACTCCATCGGCGTTTCACAACCCAGATCAGTTCTTCGTCGAGGAAACTCAGCTTCAGGCTTGTAACAGCTGCGAGGGCATGAACGATATCGCCCATTGCGCCAAGGCGGACAACGAGGATACTCATTTGTGAACAGCAGCGACCAGGCTCAGCGCAGCTTCTACGACGCGATCAGCAGGAATGCGTGTCATGCAGCGATGATCGATCGGGCACTCGCGCAGCAGACAGGGACTGCATTCGACAGGTTCACGGACGATTCGATAGAGATCGCCGGTAGGCCCGGTTGCCTCCTCGTCGGTCGCGCCAAAGACAACCACGGTTGGAACCCCTAGGGCCGAGGCGATGTGCATCGGTCCGGAGTCATTGGTCAGGTAGATCTCGCAAGCCGCAGCCATCTCAATAAAGGTACTCAAGCTTGTCGATCCGCCCAGATTGAGACAGTGCTGCCCTGCAGCCTCGATCGCCTGCTGAACCAACGCGCAGACGTCGCTCTCCTCCTTTGATCCGAATATCGCAATCGTGGCGTTTCGTTCCCGAGCTAGTTTGACGGCCGCTTCGCCGAAGCGCTCCGGCAGCCAGCGCTTTGCACCCCCATACGCGGCTCCGGGACTGACGCCGATGACGGGTGTGTAAACCTGCCGGTTGCGAAAGTGCTCGCGGCCTTTTTCTGCGGCAGCATACGCGCCAGCGAGGCGGATGTTACCGTCCAGAGGATAGCTTTCAATTAGCTTCGCGCGCTTCAACAGCTCCAGATAGTAAAAGCGCTGATGCACTGGGATCTGGCCTTTCTGCGGAAGCGGAATCGCATCACTCAGCAGCCAACTGCGGCCGTCACGTTGATACCCGATACGCCTTGGGATTCCTGCCGCCCAGATGACCGCCGCCGCCTCGAATGCATTTGGCAACAGCACCGCCGCATCAAACTCGCGTCTGCGTAATTTCGTGGCAATGGCAAACTTCTTCCTCAGTCCGTGGAAGCCCGAGGGTGCTTCATACGGGATCAGCTCGTCGCAGAACAGCTCCCGACCGTATAGCTGGGCCACCCACGGCTTTGCCAGAATGGCGATATGTGCCCGAGGGAAACGCGCTCGCAGCATTTGCAGCGCCGGGATTGACATGACCGCATCGCCAACCCAGTTGGTGGCGCGGACGAGGATTCTTTCTGGGTCCATTTCGTGTTGCGGTTTGCAATTTCAGCATACCCGCCCTGTAAAGTCGCTGCGGGCGGGGTGGTTTAGAATCAAAGAGACGATCACCCACGCTTGGGGCGCGTAGCTCAGCTGGTTAGAGCGCCTGCTTCACACGCAGGAGGTCCGGGGTTCGAGTCCCTGCGCGCCCACCATCTATCATTCGGTCCGTTCCCGAAGCATGGGAAACAGCCGTCTTATGTCCTGGTCGTCGGGCTGCGCACCGTACTCGCATAGCTCGAAGGCTTCGTAATACTTTACTGCGCTGCCGGCTTTCTCGCCGTACCACTTCACCAGTCGAGTCCGAATCTCTGGCGGCGGGTCACTCGCGATCCAATGCTTCAGCCAGACTCTTCGTGCGGCGGGGTCGGTCGGCACGTCGGCCAGCTTTCCATCGACCCAGGGAAGCCACTCGTAAACCTGCGACACGTGAGCATCAAGTGCGTCGAGCTTTTTGTCAATCACTTCATCGAGCGAGACCACCACATCGGGCCGAAACGGATTGGGCCGCTGAAAACGATCTTCGTAGTAGAAGAACGCTGGATTCTTATGCAAGGCCGGTACATCGGGTGTCACATTCGGGACGACCACCATGTAAGCCGCATCCTGGACTAACACGCCCGTATAGCGGTGGTCCGGGTGATAATCGTTTGGCCGCGGTGCGAGCACCACGTCGGCATTCCAGCTTCGGATCTCGCGGATAAGCTGTTCCCGCACCGCGAGCGTCGGCAACAGCTGCCCGTCGTGATTACTTAGAACCTCGTATTCAATTCCGAGCCGGCGGGCCGACTCCCGCGCCTCCGCAAGCCTTCGCTTCGCCAACTCGCTTCCGTGCATGGTTTGGTGTCCGGCGTCTCCGTTCGTCACCGACACAAATTTGACGGCGTAGCCCATCTTTGCCCACTGTGCCGCGGTGCCCGAGGCTCTTATGTCGCAATCGTCCGGGTGTGCTCCGAAAGCAATAATATGGACCTTTCGATCCTGCGCCGATAGGGAACTGGCGCTCAGAACAATAAGCAATAGGCTACCGGCGAAGAGGCGTCTGAACATTTCTATCCATTGTGCACTGCACGAAAACCGGTAAAAAGAAGAAGAGTTCGAAGCGCGGACACTTTCATTCCATGTTGAACTTTCCGGTAGGCGAAAGGGTCCGGATCAAGGCTGTAAAGGATGAACGGAGCGCTCGCAAGCTGAACGGACTGACTGGGACTACAGTCGGTCCGCACCCGATCGCCGTCGGCTGTCCCAGGTTAAAGCTTGATCCCAACCCTTTGAGGCCGCACAGTGAATGGACCATCGCCGCGGACAGGCTTGTTCTTTTTACGCATCCGCGAATGAATCAGCTTGGCCGACTGAAGTCGCGCGCCAGAGTTTTACGGAATCGAGTAATATTCGTACCTGTACTCCCAGCTGAACTCGCCGCCGGGAGGAATGGACATGCTGATGAACGGTTCCACCGATATCACGGAGCGAATAGACCACAAAGCCACGTTCGAGAGAGGACGGTTCCCATGAACTCTGAACCCGACTTTGAGCCTTTTGTTCTCTATCTGGATCCGATAGTCTTCAGGGCTCTTTCCGAAGCCGCGAATTGTCGTGAAAACAGTGTCTTTGCCGCTCAAGACTTTCTTATATAAGATCTGATTACCCTTGACCTCGGCGGCGTCCTCTTCCACCGCAGGCTCCGCCTGGATGGCAAACGGCAGCGTAATCACAAAATCGGGTCCGGTAGGCTGTTTGTCGAGCACCAGAAAGTTGTGATCGTACACGCTGGTTTCAATCGGCTTGCTTCCGATGTTCTTCAACGAATGCTCAAGGACCATCTCGGATTTCCCCTCGACGAGCCTCACCGTTTTTTGGTAAACGTAACCGTATCCCGAAGCCGCATCCCGCAGTTCCTGACTGAACGTGACGGAATCATGGCTGGCCTGCGTGGTCCACTTGCCGTGATCGACAATGTCATAAAGACGGTAGGCGCTGTAAGGCTCGTCATCTGGCTTGCGAAGAACGCCGACTCCGATTTTGACAAAAGTACCGTCAGGCTTCGCATCCTTGAACCCGAGCGCCAGACTGTCGGTCGAGAACTCCTCGACTGGCCCGGTGATCGCGCTACAGGGGCCCGCCACAATATCCGCGCCGTCATACACGAAGTCTGAGACACCGGCGTCTTTTCGAGTGAACCAGGGGCCGTAGTAGTTGTGCCCCTGGTACTCGAGGCTTGCTATAACTCCGGACCAGTCGAACCTCGTCCCACGGTAAAAGCCATTCGAAACATCGGGCAACTGCAGCTTCGCCGTCAGAATACCGTTTGTAATCGTCGTCTGGGGAGAATCAACGCTCATTTGAGGAAACACGTTCGCCACCATTATGAATGGCATCACGGCAAGAATAGGTTTCATGGGACGGTTCTATTTTGCAGTCTCGCGCCCCATTGTACTTGCTACCCTCTTGTGAACGGATCAACGCCGGAAGATCCGTGTCGATAGCCGGGTTAATGGACGAGGATGTGGATCGTAAAAGTCCAAACCATCAATGACGGCAGTACACCGACTAACAGGGGCTTTAATAGCGAGTTGGTAAACATACGCTAAAGGAGTATGGATCAGTTGCAAATCCTCTCGCAATTTCATACCGACACCAGCAAAAGACTCGCTTGCCTCCAAGTAGTTGGCGGTAGGAGTCTATGGAGTTTTCTTCTTGCGCGCTTTGTGGACGATGTCGGGCCAGAATTCAAACAGCATAGCGCCAACAACTCCTTCCGCCGTCACCACAGCGGCACGTTGGAACGTCAATCCAACCCCACGGTCTTCGGAGGGATAGTAGAGGTTCGAGATTCCGCCCGCAGCGAGATTCCCCATCACATTGCCGAAGTTGGGAACCCATCTACCGCTATCGTCCTTGCAGCGGACGGTACTAATCACCGCGTACCAGGTGCGTGCCACGAACGATCCAGTTCCTTTGCGGAAATACCGGGGATCTTCACGCAGCAAGGCCGGAAACAGGGCGTTCCCGAGCATCGTTCCATCGAAGCTGTCCGCATAAGACGCACCCCAATATTTCGCATATCCTTCTACGCCCCCGCCGTATTCGTGATAGCTGCCTTGCGCCATGTTGATTCCGGCGGTAAAGGCGGAAATCCCGAAGGTGGCTGGGTCGGTTGCGCTCTTAAAAGCAAGCTTGAATTTTTGTTTTGCCGTGAGAGGGACCGCATCGGAGACGTTGGAGGTATTAAACGCCGGCCAGATTCCGAGAATACGTTGGTGCTCTTGCTGTTTGAGCTGCTTCTCAGCCAAGGCCTTCCTCTCCGCTGCCTCTTGCTCCTCCGTCTGAGATTGGCCGGGCTGCGACGGTACAATCGGCGTCTGAGCTCTGGCGGGAAGTGACGCCACCTGAAAATAGCAAGCTAGAAGTAATGCGCAAGAGACAATGTAGAGGACTCTGTTTCCGAATATCGCTTTCAAATTGCAGCCTAAGACAGTTCTAGTCAACAACGCGCTTATTGAACGTTGCTTTACCTAGTGTCGCACTCCCAGGGGAAGTTCCGGTCAGCTCATCTGGTATAAACGCGTCAAAGCTCAAATCTTTACAATGCTCCGTTTGAGTTCCCGCCAGACACTCGCGCGTCTTTGCGCTCTATACGCCTGTACGTTGGGCGCAAGCGGACTGCCGATCGGCGAGAGGCTCGTTCAATTTGGACGGCAAAACTGGCAAACCGAGAACGGACTGCCACAAAATACGATCCACGCAATCGCACAAAGCTCAGATGGGTTTCTATGGCTGGGAACTGACGGCGGTTTAGCGCGTTTCGATGGAGTGAAGTTCACCGTTTGCGATACTCACAATTCGCCAAATCTGAAAAGCAATAACGTTCTGGAACTCGCCGAGGACGCCGCCGGATCACTCTGGCTTTCTACACCTGAGGGAGTCACGCGCTGGAGCGGTCCTCACCCATATACCTTCACCGGAAATGACGGGCTGCCGCCAGGGCGACCATGGTCCCTGACGCGTGATTCTAGCGGGGTAATTTCGGTAGCTTCTCCGAGGGGGTTATCCCGGTTTGTCGGCGGTCGATTCCAGGCGGCTGCTGCCGGTCCTGATGACCCAACCGGAAGTCCCGCCAGCAGG
>CBAAAA010000083.1:5338-12612 GCA_964658695.1 uncultured Solirubrobacteraceae bacterium
GCAGGATTACTGGCAAGATCCGAATGTTTCTTACGGGTAGGTCCGGCGCCTGGTTCGGAACGGATCGCGGAGTGTGGAAGTTGGACGCTGCGAAATCGCTTCAACACTACACGATGAAGGAAGGGCTGCCTTCGAATCTGGTCACTTCTCTGATGCAGGACCGTGACGGGGCGCTTTGGGTTGGCACGGAAAGTGGAATAGCGCGCATTGGCGCCGGCAAAGTAGAAACGTTCCCTCCAAATGACGCGCTCTCGACCGACACAATCAATGCTCTATTTGAAGATCGCGAGGGCGACGTCTGGATTGGCGGCGACGCGACAGGCTTGACGATCCTTCGCAAGCAGAAGTTTGTGACGTACTCCTTTCGGGACGCCGACGCCGCGCCGCAGATCAGGTGCGTGTTTGGAACCGGCGATGGGTCTACCTGGATCGGCACCGACGGATCCGGTCTCAAGCACTTTCAGAACGGTCAGTTCTCCACGCTGACAACCACCAATGGACTGAGCAGCAACGTCATTCTGTCGCTCGGAGCCCGGATGGACGGTAGCCTGCTGGTTGGAACTCCCGACGGCCTCAACCTGGTGAGGGGATCCACAGTCCTCACTTCCTACGAGGGAAGCCACAGTCTGGCTGAAGACTTCATCCGCTCCCTGTTTACGGACCGCGACGGCTCACTCTGGGTCGGAACGCGGCGCGGTTTGTCGCATGTCTCCGGAGATGGCGCCACTACCTACACGCAATCGGACGGGCTCGGGAGTGACACGGTAGGCGCACTGCTGCGTGACCAGAACGAAATCCTGTGGATCGGCACCCTGCATGGGCTCAGCCGCCTGGATAAGAATGGCATCCGCAATTACACAACGGCGCAAGGTATGCCCGGCAACGTCGTCACTGATCTTTACCAGGACGCCCTGGGGAGCCTGTGGATAGCGACTCAAGATGGGGGACTCGGTCGATATCGAAATGGAACTTTCAGCAACATACCCGCATCCCTTGGGCTGCCTCAGACCATCTATGGCATCACGCAAGATCGGAGCAGAGACTTCTGGGTATCGGCTAAGAGCGGCATCTTCCGCATAACCGCGGCTGACCTCTACCAATCAGTCCCAAAAAAGGGCGGACAACCTTCTGTCGTAGCCTATGGCACTGGCGATGGACTGCGGGTGAGCGAGGGAAGCGGCAGCGGTCATCCGGCCATTTGGGCGGCAAGAAACGGGGATATCTGGTTCGCCACAGTACGCGGCGCAGCGCTTCTGGCATCGGCTGCCGATTCATTGAACCGGGTTGTGCCGCCGGTTGCCATCGAGAACGTTCTCATCGACGATGTTGCCTACGCTCCGAGCCAGACGGGCGACATCTCGCCAGGGCACGCCCGCATCTCCTTTGAGTATGCTGCTCTCAGCTTTTTAGCGCCGCAGCGAGTGCAATACAAGTACCGCCTGGAGGGCTTCGATAAGAACTGGATCGATGCCGGTACCCGCCGCGTGGCGTATTACACGAACCTTCCGCCACGGACCTATCATTTCCGTGTGATCGCGCGGAACAACGACGGTTTCTGGAATGAGCGTGGCGCGGCGGTGGACTTTCGCATTCTGCCCCGCTTCTACCAGAACTGGTGGTTCTATTTGCTGATGCTGTTTGCGGCCGCTGCCTCGGTTTATGGCTTCTACGTCTGGCGGTTGCGACAGGTCAACTCACGCTTTGAAGCTGTTCTGGCGGAACGGAACCGCATCGCCCGCGAGATTCACGACACGCTGGCCCAAGGCTTTGTCGGCGTGTCGGTTCAGCTCGAGGTGGTATCGCGCCTCCTCTCTGCTTCAACCGAAGCAGCTCGCGAACACCTGGATCAAGCTCGCATCTTAGTTCGGAGCAGCCTTGCTGAGGCCCGCCAATCCATCTGGGAGCTTCGATCCCAAGCCAGCGATGTCTCTGATTTCCGGGCTCGAATCTCCAGCCTGGCCCAGAAGGTAACCGAGTCAGGATCCGTCAAGGTACAGTTCGAAGTGCACGGGCAGTACCGTCCTCTCAAGACGATCGTCGAAGACGAGTTGTTCCGTATCGGCCAGGAAGCGATTGCCAATGCTGTCCGTCACTCCGGCGCCCGGCAGATTCGGGTTAACCTGACCTTTGATTCGCGAAAACTACGCATGACAGTCACTGACGACGGTTGCGGATTCACTGGCCCGGTAAACTCAGAAGGTCCGGAGGGGCATTTCGGATTGAAGGGCATGCGAGAACGAGCAGAACGAATTGATGCACAATTGAATATCGAAAGCAGTGTAGGCTCGGGTACGACGGTATCCGTGGAGGCTCCGGCCAGATGACTGCTCCCATTAGGATTCTGGTTGTGGATGACCACAATGTTGTGCGCCAAGGCATTGTTTCACTCATCACGAGCGTTCCCGACATGACCGTGATCGCCGAAGGCTCCGATGGCCGGCAAGCCGTCGCACTATTTCGGGAACATCGCCCGGATGTGACCATAATGGATCTCCGGCTCCCTGTCATGACTGGCGTGGAAGCCATCACCGAGATCCGTCGCGAATTTCCAACGGCCCGTATCATCGTGCTGACCACCTTTGACGGGGATGAAGATATCTACCGTGCCTTACAAGGCGGGGCACGCGGCTATCTACTGAAAGACATGTTCGGAGACGACCTGATGGACGCCATCCGTGCCGTGCACGCGGGGCGTTCGCGCATCCCGGCGGCCATTGCCCAGCGTCTCGCGGACCGTATGGGTGGTCCTGACCTGACGCCCCGGGAAATGGATGTTTTGAAGTTGATCGTAGGGGGCCGGAGCAATAAAGAGATAGGGCGCGAACTCTTCATTTCCGAAGCCACGGTGAAAACTCACATCAACAGTCTGCTCGGCAAGCTAGGAGTGACGGATCGCACCCAGGCTGCTACCACGGCGCTGCAGCGCGGAATCGTTCACCTTTGACATGCTCCTATGCCGCTGTTCTGCTGCTGTTCTCTGTTTCCAGGCCTGTCTGGCGTTTGCGGGTGCGTCCGAAGTTTCAGGTTGGCGTGCCGCCAGCGAAGTGGAATTGAAGCAAGTCATCCCAGCGCGGGCCCCCGTCGAGAAGGAGCGCATCGAAACTGAATTTAGAACCGCGACCGGAATCACAGACGGCAAAGGCAAGTTCGTCGCCGCTGTTCTCTTGATCACCGCCGGCTACTCGGCTGACGGAAAGTATTCGCATTTCCTTCTGACCCAGGTTCCCCTCAAGCTGGGCGTTATCGAACTGAAGCCCGGCGAGTACGCTCTCGGTTGGCAGAAACACGAAGACTCTTTGGATGTGAAAGTCTACGATGCTCAGAGCGGTGAGCTGTTGGGCACGGTCGAAGCCGTTCGCCTGAATCGGATCGGGCGCATCGAGTCGTTCCATATCCATCCGCCGGCCATCAAGTCAATGATCCAGATCGGCCGCTTCGGCTTTCCTTACTCACTCGTAAAGTAAATTGTCCAATCGGCTGAAGATACAATGCGCTGGTGGAATCCATAAGGCCAGGCAGCAGTCGACGCGATTTTCTCGGGGGAGTCGCGGCTGCAAGCGCGCTTGCACCCTACGCGCTAGGAGCACGCCCGCTCGCATCAGACACTCAACGAGACGCATCGCGAGAACCGCGCATGCAGTGGTGGCATCAGGCCAGATTCGGGATGTTCATCCACTGGGGCCTGTATAGCGTCATCGGACAGCATGAGTGGGCGATGGAAGTCGAGGGCATTCCAATTGCACAGTACGAACTACTAGCCAGACACTTCAACCCCAAGCCAAATGCGGCCCGGGAATGGGCACGGTTGGCCAAGCGGGCCGGCCAGAAGTACATGGTGATGACCACCAAACATCACGAAGGCTTCTGCATGTTCGACACCAAATTGACGGATTACTGTGCTCCGAAACAGGGGCCCGGCAGAGATCTGGTGCGAGAGTTTGTGGAAGCGGCTCGGGCGGAAGATCTCCGGGTGGGCGTCTATTACTCGCTGATGGACTGGCATCATCCGGACGGCGCAAAATGTGCAAACGACGAAGCCGCCCGCAAGCGATTCGTTGCCTATACGCACGGACTCATACGGGAATTGCTGACCAATTACGGAAAGATTGACGTCCTTTGGTACGACGTTGACTGGCCGTTAACACCGGAACAGTGGGAATCCGAAGCGATGAACAAAATGGTCTTCGAACTTCAGCCCGAGATCATCGTCAACAATCGGAATGGTCTGGAGGGAGACTTCTCCACGCCAGAGCAGCACATTCAGGCGGCCCAGGCTGGGCGTGCGTGGGAAACATGCATGACGCTCAACGAGAGTTGGGGATACCAGAAGGGTGACGACGAATGGAAGACTTCGAAGACCATCGTCAAAAACCTGGCAATCTGCTCCGGTGGCGGCGGAAATTATCTCCTGAACATCGGCCCCAAACCGGACGGCTCGGTTCCTGAAGAATCGGTGCACACGCTTACGGAAGTCGGCCAATGGCTGGAGCACAACGGGCCATCGATTTACGGGACCGAACGCGGGAATTTCCAGTGGGGAACATTCACGAACTACACGCGCCGTGGAAATACGCTCTACGTTCATGCATTCAACTGGCCTGGTGACACACCGGCAGAACAGTGGCTCAGCTTCTATCAGCCGCCGAGCACCATCGCGATTGGCGGGCTGAAGGCAAAAATCAAGTCAGCGAAGCTACTCAAAGGGGGAACAGCGGTGTCATTTCAGCAGGATGAGTTCTCGGCGAGGTTTACCGGGCTGCCGAAGACGGCCCCTGATGCTCCCGCGACCGTGATTGAGGTCGAATGCGATGGAGAACCGGATATCAATCACCAGTCCCTCCGACCCCAGTGGCCGCGCCGCGGAGTAGGAATCACCGGCTAGCCGCTTGCTGTTCAAGATTGATTCCCAATTGCGGGCTGGTAACGGGGTAAGTGTGTGGATTTTCGCGGACTTGCCCACACATTCGGCACGTATTGGGTACGTAGCTTAAAATCGTTGAGTGGCCTCCGATCCCAAACCAAGCCTCCTGACGCCGGAGCAGTTCCTGGAGCGGGAGCGCAAGGCCGAGGGCAAGAGTGAATACTGGCAAGGCCAGGCGTTTGCGATGGCCGGGGCTGGCCGTTTCCACAGCCGGACGTCCCGCAACGTGATCGCCGCGCTCACAATCGGACTCCGCCACGCATCCTGTCAAACGTATGGCTCGGACATGCGGCTCCACGTTCCCGCGACCGGACTGTACACGTATCCGGATGTGATGGTGACCTGCGGCGAGGAGCTCTATATTGATGCCGTCTTGGACACGCTGTTGAATCCGGCGCTGATCATCGAGGTTCTCTCGAAGTCCACCAGGAACTAAGATCTTGGCGGCAAATTTGAGAGCTATCGATCTATCCCCTCGCTGCGGGAGTATCTGACCATCAGCCAGAGTGAGTTTTGGGTCACCCAGCACTGGGTGGATGAGAAGGGTCTTTGGACGTTGCAAGATCACCGCGACCCGCTGGCCGCAATTGCCCTGCGCTCAGTTTCCCATATGGTGTTGCGCATGGGTGAGATCTACGAAAGGTTGAGTGGCCGAGCGAGTAACCCGCCAGTTTAAGATGCGGGCGCAAGACAGCCTCTGACACTCCCGTGGCTGTTTTTTGAGGTTGGAACGCGACGTAGACGATATCAGTCACGAGTTCATCCGACCCCAGCGGCGTCGTCGCGGCGTGGGACTCGGAGGTTAGTCAAGGAAAGACGGGTCGCCCAGGAGGATTAGGGCTCGTTTTACGGTTCGAACCCAATTGCCCTCCAGCAGCAGCGCTGCCTCATCGCGACCGTGTTCAGCAGAAGCGATTTTCATTCCGTTCACCCGCATCATCAAGTGGCAACATTGCCTACTTGATCGACCAATGCAGGGCGAACAAGTGTTGGATACTGATGTCGCGAGAAACAACCGGAACGTCTCCCCCAGTCAGGCCCAGCCATGCGTCGTCTGTCCAGAATTGATTGCGCCTGGACATATCCACCACAGGTTCGACCTCCCGATCACTAACACGCACACGGCAGATACCCGGCGAGTGCGCCAGATTGACCAGATAGATGTACTTACTGTCGTGAGACCAGTTGGGATATCCCATGCGGAAGCTGGCAAGGCGGGTCCAGCTCTGGGACACGACATCAAAGAGCATCAGCGTATGCAGATCGGCAGTGAGGGCCGCGATGTGTTTTCCATCCGGCGACCATCTGGGCGACCGCAGCCCGGATGAGCCTGTAAGAGGTGCAATTTGATCGGTGTCCAGGTTAGCAATGCGTAAAGTCGAAGCCTGGTCTTTGAGTGACGTATCTGAAAATACGATCCGGTGGCCGTCCGCGGACCAGTCGGGATCGATCTCGTCGTGATTCAGTCCCGCCGGTAGCTGGCGGGTGGTCCCATCCTGCTCAGAAAAGATGTAGACGGAAAACAGAGCCTTCGACTTTTTGCTGTGAAATGCAATGTGCGTTCCGTCCGGAGACCAGCGCGGCATTCGGACCTGCGATGGAGGAAAGGACAACTGCCTGCGTTCGGATCCGTCCAGGCTGCTGCGCCACAGCGATCCGTCCGAAGAGACGAACGCCAGCTGCTTTCCGTCGCGAGAGAAGTCGGCTTGGGAAGCGGAAATGCCCGGGGCCAGAGCGATGAAATTACCGGATGCAGGATCGAAGCGCATCAACTCTCCGCGCCGCGATTCTCCGATTGTGAAGATGGCATTCCCATCACTATGAGGAAAAGGCGCCGAGTAACTAAGCGGGCCGGCGGTCAGTTGAACCGGATCTCGCGGGTTGCCAAGTCCTCCGAACATACCCTGCTGTCCCGAGGTAATCCAGAGGTCGCTTCCTCCCTCGCGTGAGGAAGAAAACACATAGTATCGGTTATCCGGCGTCCACGTCCCGCAGCAGCTATCGCGGCCGGGATTCCACGATGGGAATAATGCACGCGACCCATTGCCTTGTGTGGTGATTTCCCACAACGAACTGGAGCGCGTATGGCCGTCATAAACGGAAAACCGAATGTAGCGTCCATCGGGCGACCAGCGCGGCCAATAGACGACTTGTCGCCCGGCAGTGTCGAACCTGGCAGCCCCCCAACCCCCACGCTGGAGAAGCCCGTTTGAGCCTGCACGTTTCCACTCAGCGAAACCTGGGCCTGTTGGCTTATCTGTAAACTGCCAAACTGCAACGTTGATGTGCCCGTTGCCGTCAGACTGCTTCCGGAGCCCTCGATGTAGGTACCTCCACTTGTTAACGTCCCACT
>CBAAAA010000084.1:0-12588 GCA_964658695.1 uncultured Solirubrobacteraceae bacterium
TACTTAATTGGACACCGCGAATGAGCAGCAACACCTCACACACCAACGACTCACATAGCCACACCTCGCATATTCCGGCAGCCAAGACACTAGTGAGCGTCTGGGTCGCGCTGATTGTACTCACCTGGACGACAGTTGGAGTTTCGTACCTCGAGCTCGGCGAATGGAACGTGATTGTAGCCCTGACCATCGCGGTCCTCAAGGCTTCGCTGGTCGCCTGGATCTTTATGGGGGTACGCTACAGCACCAAGCTGACGAGACTGTTTGTTGTAGCGGGCCTGGTCTGGCTCGCCATCATGATATTCATCACCGGAGCTGATTATCTGACCCGCGGTTGGGATTATCAGCCTCAGCCTTGGGGAAACGTAAAGCCGATGAGAGCCAATCAATAGGAAACTATCGCGATGGCGCGCGGTCGAACTTGTGAGGACACCACTCACTATGGCCGAAACTAGTACCGATGTCATTAAACGCTATCTCGAAGACGCTATCGCGGCCGAGAAGAGCTTTGAAACGCAACTGCAAGGATTCGCGAACGAAGGCGATAACGCCGCGGCAAAGGCTGCGTTCCATCAGCACGCGCTCGAAACCCGGAACCAATACGAGCGTTTGACCGCCCGTCTCGAAGCGCTCGGGGGGAGCACTTCAGCTGCCAAAAGCTTTCTGGCACATGTGTTCGGGCTGGCGCCTAAAGCTGCCTCAGTCGGGCACGAAAAAGAAGAACGCACCACACAGAATCTCATGATGGCTTTTGCTGTGGAAAACAGCGAGCTTGCTATGTACCAGGCGCTCATTTCAGTCGCTGAAGCCGCGGGCGACACGGAAACCGCGGCCTTGGCGCGCTCTATCCAAGCGCAGGAAAAACAGACCGCGGACAAGGTATGGGCTCTCCTCAGCCCGGCGGCAGTCGATGCGTACCGACGTCTCACCTCCGGCACTGCCGGCAGCACCTCCCGAACAGCCGTCGTTTAGCCCGAAGTTCTTTTCCTCAAGAACTTCGGTGTAGCCTTCCATTAAGTATGTCCCGGGATGAGTTGGGTTCCCCGCCCTTCCCGGGATGTTCCCAGCCTTTTGAATCCGCTCGCCGCTATCTCCCTACCAATCCTCTCGATAAGCTACGCTAGCTAGCTGAGCGGAACAATCAGGAACGGCGTGGTTGTGGGCGCCGGGGATCCGCCCTGCGGTTCCACACTGACTGCCACCGCCGCATACTGCGAAGGCGTGATCGGAGTCCGCGAGGTAAGCACAAACTGGCCATTGCTGTCTGGCCGGAACAGGCCGGCGGGCGCAGGATTGCCTTTTGCGGGAACCAGCCAGAATTCGAACGTGCGGCCATTCGCCAGAGGTGGCAAATTGGACCCCACAAACACGAATCCAGTACCACTATTCACGAAGAGCCAGCCATGCGCCGCATTCCCGGTCTTCCCAAAACTGATTGTCCTGGTTTGCTGCTCGGTCAAGATCTGTAGAGCGGAGCGCAGCTGATTCCGCTCCCCTGCCACTCTCTCCAGCTCAGCCCGGATATCACGCGACTGCTGTGCCATTGAAACGGCAAAGATAACAAGTCCAGCGCAGGCCGCGGCTAAAACTGAAAATGCCGCTATCCAGGTTCGTGCGGGCGAAACACTCTTCGGAGGCCGGACACTTGCCAGGAGCCGCTCCCGGACGCCCGGAGATGGCGCGACCATGCTAGCCAGCCCGGAGAGACCCGCCGTAAAGGTTACTGCGTCCTGAACATGCGCTTGGCAGTACTCGCAGCCTTCCGCGAGGTGTGTATCGATCTCCACGGCCTCTGCAAAGTCGAGGCCGCCGATCGAGTACAAGTCGTAGAGCTGGTCCATTTCGGCGTGTGTCACTTGGCCGCTCCTAACTTCATACTGGACCGCAAACGACCCAACCCGGAGCGGGCCCAACTCTTGACCGTACCTAGCGGCTCTTGCAGCTTATCTGCAATCTCAGATTGCGAACAGCCTTCGAAGTAGGCCAGTTCCAGAACACGTTTTTCATTGTCAGTCAGATGCGAAAAAGCTGTTGTTATGGACCGTTTAGCGTCCAGCACTGATTCCTGTTCGAAGCTGCCCCGGCCCAGATTGACAGGGTCAATTCCTTCAATGGGCTGTAATCTTGTATTGAACCGGGCTTGCGCTGAACGGATGTAATCGATCGCCATGTTTCGGCCGATTGCCACAATCCAGACACCCAGTCCACCCTTTTTCGGGTCAAAGTCCTTTCCTCTGTTCCATACGCGTATGAAAAGCTCCTGTAGCAGATCTTCTGCCACAGCGCGATCGCGGGTAATGCGAAATAACAGCGAGAACGCTATACCGGCGTAGCGATCATAGAGGGCTGCTAAGCCGTCAGGATTGCGTTGCCTGATCGCCTCTATGATTTCAGCGTCGCCGTTGAAAGCGGTCTTCATTGCTCGCGTCAGTGTTGACTAAGTCGAATGCAGGCACTGCTCTGGTTTTATACCATGCAGCACTCACCGAACAATCCTATCAGCCTTTAAGATCAGAAACTAACTCCTGGAATCTTTCCGCATGTGAGTAATTGTTCTGAGTAAAGATGTTTCAAAGTGATGCGACGGAAATCTCGATTACAAACCAGAGGCCGGGAAACTATTGGTTTGGCTGGTAATAGAAATACCAGGACCTTCAACACGGCACCTGACGCCAGTCGCTGCTATCCTTTTCCAACTGGATACTTGCTCTGGGGAGAGACTTCGACACTTTGTCTTGACTTAGTCGCTTAGTATGGAGCGTATGGCGCAGCCTGCGGAAGAAGCCTACAGAGATGCGCGCACTATGCTTCAGCCATTGCGAGAGGAAATGGTTACTCTGCTACAGCACCTGGTTCAAGCTGCCAGCGTCAATACTCCACCACATGGAGACGAAGCGGCGGCGCAGGGCATTCTGGCGGAGTTCTATCGGTCCCGAGGCGTTCAGCCAGATCTATACGATACCGATTTTCTCAAAACAAGCGGTCATACATACGCGAGAATTGATCGTGATTTGCGAAATCGTCAGAATCTTTTTGTCGGTTTGAGCGGCAGGGGCAAGGGACGAAGTCTTCTATTGAACGGCCACATCGACACGGTTCCCCCTGGTCGCGGCAAATGGTCCACTTCCCCGTGGTCGGGATCTATCGAGGGGAACCGCCTTTATGGACTTGGCAGCTTTGACATGAAAGCCGGTCTGGCCGCACATGCCGCGGTCGTCGCTGCTTTGACCGTTTCAGGTACCAGGCTTGCCGGTGACTTCATGGCGGAGTCTGTGGTCGATGAAGAGTGGGGTGGAGGAAGCGGCACTCTGGCGGCGCGTCTCCGGTGCGGAAATGCAGACGCGGGAATCGTTTCTGAAGGCACACAGCTCGAAATCTTACGCGCAACACGCGGCGGCTATGTGGTCGATCTTCAAGTCAGGGCTGGTGACGCCACAGCCTACTTCGCGCACGGCGATATTGTTAGTCCGGCAGTGCCTATGGGACGTTTGCTCGGCTGGATCGACACCTGGATCGAGCGGCGCGGCAAGGTTCCGGGAGGTGGGGCATATGCTTCGATTCCCAATCCGGCTCCGGTTCAGGTGCTGGCCGTGGAGTCAAATCGCATCGAGCGCGAAGTTCCCCTTTCGGTCCCCACTTACGCCACTGTTCGCGTGTACTTTCAGTTTCTGCCTGACGAGGACGTAGACGCTCTGCTGTCCGAGGTGAAGGCGTCGCTGCAGGCTTTTGCGTTCAGTGATCCGTTCTTCCGTTCTCATCCCATCGAATGGCGTCCCCTGTACGATCCCGCCTTACTGGGCCATGAACTGCCTCGCGAACACATCTGGACCCAGTGCATGTCAACGAGCGCGGAATATGTCAGTGGCCGCCCGCCGGTGATCTCGGCCGCCCCGTATCCCTGCGACGCTTTTCTGCTGCAGCGCGAGTTCGGGATTCCGACGCTGCTATTCGGCCCCTGCGGCGCGGGCGCTCACAATCCGGATGAATACGTGGAGTTAGACTCTGTTCTTCAGACTGCGGAGACTCTTTTGACTGCGGCTTTGTTATGGTGCAGTTGAGACGCTGCCTGCGGAGTGAAACGGTGAACTGGAAAGACAATGGAATCAAGATCGTTCGGGCTGGAACGCTGGACCCGAACACTCCGCAGACTCCCGGAATGACCCGGGCAGCCGCAATCACCAACGCCCGCACGGGCGCGGCCAAGCTTTGGGCTGGCACGGTTGTGGTGCAGCCGGATGCCAGGACTGGCCCGCATCATCATGGCGAACTCGAAACGGTCTTGTACATTGTCCGGGGACGGGCTCGCATGCGCTGGGGAGAAGCCCTGGAGTTTAGCGACGATGCTGGCCCCGGCGACTTCATCTACGTGCCACCCTTTGTGCCGCACCAGGAAATCAATGCCAGCCGCAATGAGGCTTGTGAAGCAGTGGTGGTTCGCAGCGGACAGGAACCTGTTGTGGTGAACCTGGAGTTGGAGACTCCTGAACCGGCCAGTTCTGGAATCGCTCCAACCCCGTTCCACCCTGCCAGATCTGGAGACCCGAATTGAACCGCCGTCATTTCACGGCGATCGCCGCCGGCAGCCAACCGCGGATTTAATGCGCCAACGTTGAAAACTAACCGTCATCGTGCGAGATAACGAGATCTTTTTGCTGGAGAAATGGAATGAGTTCTTTACCGCTTAATTCAATTGAAGACATTGGCGCGATCAGCGCCCGATGTGATGAGCAGAATCTAATTGTAGAGCTGTCAGACGGCCGCACGATTTCCGTACCGCTGTCTTGGTTTCCGCGACTGTTCAACGCAACGCCCGAACAGCGCAATCAATTCTTCCTCAGCCCGAGTGGTATCCACTGGGACGAGTTGAACGAAGATCTTTCCTTTGCCGGATCGCTCCGTGGTACGCCCGCACGAAGATGAAGACAGAAGCCCGAGTGGTCAAGGTCACTTTCGAGGCACGGGCGTCTGAGATTGCCAAGGAAATCATGCGGTCGGGGGATGTGGCGAAGAGTCGGGCCACCTTGATTGCAAGGACCGAAGTGGCGCGCACGGCAAGGGTGCTCACGCAAGCCAGAGCGGAGCAGGCGGTTTCCGCCCCAATGCAGGCAGGAAGCCCGAATGCTTTAGTGTTTCCAGGATGGACTCAAAAACTGTCGCCTCTAATGCCAACAGACCTGAGACTCTTTCGCTGCATGTAAATGGCTGGATCCCCAACAATGAGCGGCTTCCGGTGCTTCTCTACAAAGGAGTTCTTCCGCCAGGCGGGGACGCGGATCCTGCTTCCAGCTTTGAATCGCTTTTCACCCGAAATGGCTGGAAGCCGCGGTGGCGCAATGGCGTCTACACATTTCATCACTATCACCCCACCGCGCATGAAGTGCTCGGATTCGCGCGAGGAAACGCGCGGTTGATGCTCGGAGGTGAAAACGGCCATCAGGTAGTGATCCAGGCGGGCGACGTAGCCGTTCTCCCTACCGGCACCGGGCATTGTGAACTGGAGTGCTCCCCGGACTTCCTCGTTGTCGGGGCTTATCCTCCCGATCAAAATTGGGACATTTGCCGGCAAGCTCCAACTCGCGAGATGTCGGACCGTATGCTGTACCTCCCGTTTCCGAAGTCCGATCCCGTACAGGGTCCAGGCGGAGCCTTAGCCAGCCTATGGACCCCCGCTTGACAAGGTGCATTTCGCATCGTCAAGCGAGTATGACTTAATTGATGCATGCGCAATGACGCGGCTCGGCCCTTTGATTCCATAGAGAGCACTCTGGAGTACATGATCTTGCTGGAAGCGACCATTGCCGATGCCTCGCGGGAGATTGAAGAGGGAATGGAGCATTCGAGAGACCCCCGATCCGCACAGGGCTGGGCGTTGGCTCAATACAAAATGCGTCAGCTGCTCTTTCATACCCAAAAAAGCAGGCGGCTGCTGAATGATCTTCGGCTGATTCGCGGCGTGATGATCGGGCCGCCTGACGCGGACTCGTTACCAGCTGAGTAGCCTCAGTTATTTCTTGATGAGATAAATCTCTGTCGCGTGTCACTTCTTTGCTGAGGTGTTTCAGTGCACAAATGGCTCCTGCTGGCACTCGCTTCCACTCTCCCGTGCTTCTCCGGCCAGCGGGTCAACTGGACTGGTCCTTACCGGCCTTGCCTGCACAATTCCGAACTCCTCAAAACAAGCCACATGGAGCTGGGGGTCCGTATTGAGACCGTCAATCCAATCTCTGCCGCAGCCATACGACGAGCCCTTGACTTCTGGTCAAGAGTTCTTGACGTCACGGTGTACGAGGAGAAATCTGACGATTGCGCCATCGCCGTGGTCGACGGAACTGCTGAAATACTAACAAAAGAGAACGACGTTGCGCGCGCGCAGTTTACCGGGTGGAAAGACTTCCAGGGATGGATCGCGTTTGACCCCCACATTTCGGCGTACATGAGTCCGGACGAAATTTTCGCAACCGCAGTACACGAGCTGGGACACTTGTTCGGACTGGTTCATAGTGCTAACGCCTCATCGGTCATGTACTATCTGGACGTGAATGCAGAGGCGGTTCTTGACGCCGCTGACCTACGAGCGCTGGAAACTCACCACGCGCTCCGATCACAGGCCGCTGGCATTCCGATCCTTAGCGACTTCCTAGCTGCCGATCGAAGAACCGCGCCATGATTTCGAACGCCTCTTTCGATTCCGGGAGGTGGACATCATTCCAGAAGGCGTGGGGTAATGCTTCAAAGACCACCAGTTGCGCGTCGTCGCCCGCACGCAGAAAATCGCGATGCAGTAACACCGTACCGCTCAGCAGCAGATCGCGCGTGCTGGTGATGAAAAGTGTTGGCGGGAAAGCCTTCAGATCTCCAAAGGTTGGGGACAGGATTGGGTCTCTTGGATTCGTGGAGCCGAAGTAAGAGCTGTCCGGGGACGTTTTCCCCGGAATGGAGAGCGGACCTGAGAAACCATTCAAGGCGTAAATCGCACGTGAGTCACCCGTCCTGCTGAAATCTCCAAAACCTGAAAAAATTCCCATCGCCCCTGGCGTGGGCAGGCCGCTTTTCTTAAGCCGCGCTGCCACTTCCGCCGTTAGGACGGCCCCCGCGGACGTTCCATAAAGGGCAATTTTTGGTGGTTTATAGGTCTTCAACAGTTCCCTATATACTGCGACGATATCGTCTACAGCGGCCGGAAACGGATGCTCTGGCGCTAATCGGTAGAGAACCGCAACCACCTTCGTTTGCGTCAGATTTGCAATGGGCACGGTTTCAGTAATCGAACCCGAGTCGGAGTTAAAGCCTCCTCCGTGTATGTTGATTAAGACCCGGTCAAGCTTGGCCGCTGGAACTCGCAACGGCGTGACTACTCTCACCGGGACACCGGCAATTCTCTGCTCTTCCACATCCTTGACAGGATAAACGTGCCGGGCTTCGGCACCTGCGCGCGACTGCCACTCATCCGTTTTCGTGCGGCGCTCTTCCAAACTCTCGTGATTCGGAGTATCTGATTGTTGGCGACTAAGCGTCGTCCTTGCTTCCGGGCTGATCGTCTCCGGAACCGGTACCACGCGCGTCACATGTACAGTGCCGTCGGGATCGACGAAGCTGGAATCGCTCTGTGGACTGCTACGAGGCTGCCGCGCCCCAGCAAACAATAAGCTCGCCGCGGCGACGAGGAAAACAGCGGATCCAAACTGAATCGAAAGTCTCACTCTGCGGTTCTACCACAATGAAATGTTTGTGACGGGACGGCAAGAAATCGAATCCATACAAGCGCGGCGCTTATGAAAATCGGATTTGTTGGACTGGGCAAGATGGGTTCCGGGATTGCGAGCAGTCTTCTCGCGGCTGGTCATGTTTTGACGGTTTACAACCGGACCGCTGACAAAGCGAAAGCTCTGACTCAAGCGGGGGCGCGCCTGGCGCAATCTCCCCGGGAAGCATCGCAAGAAGCCGACGCGGTCTTCTCCATGCTCGCCAATGATGAGGCAGTACGCTCGGTAACTTTTGGAGAACTGGGGATTTCTTCCGGCCTGCGAAAGGGTGCGGTTCACATCTCGTCCAGCACCATCAGCGTCGCCTTCAGCCGCGAACTTGCCGAAAAGCACGGGACAGTCGGCCAGAATTATGTGGCCGCCCCTGTGTTTGGCCGGCCCGACGCTGCCGCAAACAAAAAGCTGATCGTTGTCGCTGGCGGAGAAACGGGCCTGCTTCAAACGCTGATGCCAGTCTTTGAGGCAATTGGCAGAAGGACCTTCGTCGCGGGCGCCGAGCCTTGGAATGCGAACGCTTTCAAGCTATGTGGAAATTTCATGATCTCCAGCATGCTCGAAACGTATGCCGAGGCATTCACCACCTTGCGAAAAGCCGGGTTGAATCATCGCGAGTTCCTGGACGTCATGATTGAGCTATTTGGTTCCCCGGTCTATCAGAACTATGGCAAGACCATAGCGGAGCGGAAATATGAGCCGTCTGGCTTCGATCTTAAGCTGGGTCTGAAGGACATCCGCCTGGTTCTTGAATTCGCTCAAGAGCTACCGGCTCCGATGCCGCTCGCCAGCCTGCTTCGTGACCACTTCATCTCCGGAATGGCGAATGGTCAGGAAAACATGGACTGGTCGAGCATCGAACAGGTGGCAGCCCGGAGTGCTGGACTGCTGTGACTAGCTGGTAAAGCGGCTGATTGTCCACTTCTGAGTGGCAGGGTCGTAGGAGAAGCTGACTGTCGCATCGAATTCTTTTGGAGCTGGCCTGCCGCCGCAAGTCACCAGGTGTTCGATGTCGATTTCAGTTGGATGAGAAGCCTGGTCAGGCAGATCGACCTGGTAGATACATGTAGGATTCTGCTTCTTGACGAAAGTCAACCAAGCTGATGCTTTGTGATCAAAATTCAGGAGTTGGTTGGCAGTCTCAGGGTTCAAAGAAGGTACGTCAGCTTTCTTGGGGCCGCCTCCGCTACAGGAGGCCAACACCGCTAGCGTGCCGAAACAGGCAAGTCTTCTCACGCCAAGCATGTTAGCACTGCCACCCGCCGGCTAAGTACGCCGGACGCCCAACAGTCGCATTGCAACGCCTCCGAAGAAGTCTCTCGTGCGTGAATCTTTCAGGAACATGCGCTCCAGAATAGTGATCGCCAAGGGCGGTTTCCAGGAAGGATCTCGCTGGCGAGCTCGATCCAGAATCCCGTTCAGCGTTGCCGACGGCCTGGTTCGAAAATCATCCAGCATGGCGGTCTGGTGGACGCATGAGATAGTGCAGAACGGGGCGCATCCTTTCTTCTTGCGACCTTCGCGAATCAGATCTTCCTGTGTGTACTCCAGTAAAGGGATCGCTGGCCGCCCTCGCTGCTGGGAGCAGTAATGCACGAGCCCCTCTTCACAAATGTAGAGGAATCGACCTCCCGCTGGACAATGCCACTGGTTGGGCAGCCCCTTTACAACATTCTTCTGAAAGGCGTCGAAGTGAGAGAACGAGAAAAGTCCTTTTCCGAGGGACAGGATCCGATCGTACACGCTGGTCTGCGATGGCTTGAGCGGCTGCAGCTGGCCGCCGCCATCGTGAATCACACCCACCGTGCTGTTGAACCCAAGCTGCCTGGCCCTGGTCGCAATCTGGAAGGCGTCTTCGGGATTGGCGATCGCGCTGCCAAGTACAGAGTTTATGGTGACGTCAAATTGAGCATATTCGGCCAGCCACTGCAGCTTTCGATCCAAAACCTTCAGACTTTTTTTCGAAACCTCGTCCGGCTGGACATTATCGATGCTGATCTGCAGATAGTCGAGTCCCGCTCTGTTCAAGGCTTTAATCCGATCTGGAACCAGCAGGTATCCATTTGTGATGAGCGTAGTGATGGCGCCGCCAGCGCGGGCTCGCCGTATCAAAAGGTCGAGATCGGGATGCAGGGTGGGCTCGCCACCGCTGAATGTAATGATGCTGGTGCCAAGCGCGCAAAGCTTATCGATGCGCCTCAGCATCTCGCCGGTTGGAACCGGATTCGAGTCTTTGTCGAATTCATTGCAATAGGTACAAGCCAGGTTGCACTTCCGGATGGGCACAATTTGCGCAAGAACCGGGTGATTCCCAGATGCCATGGCCCGGGCGAACATCCGCGCTTCCCGCCACTTCCGATGCCACTTCACGAAAGTCCGCATAGATAGAAGACGTTTGCAACTGCCTCTGTGATTCTTTCAGATTCTCCCAGGCATTAGACTGAGGAACATGCGTCGGTTCGTCTGGTTTGCGCTTCTCTCCTTAGCGCTCCTGCTGGCACGAGCACCGTCCTCCCAAACGGCGGCGACTCCGGAGGCGCGAGCCGAGGCACTGGTGTCTAAAATGACGCTCGACGAGAAGGTCTTGCAGATGCAAAACTCGGCGCCGGCCATTCCGCGCCTGGGCATTCCCGCCTACGACTGGTGGAACGAAGCGCTGCACGGTGTGGCCAGGGCCGGTCTGGCTACGGTCTTTCCACAGGCAATCGGATTAGCCGCTACCTGGAATCAAGATCTGGAGCAAAGGATTGCTGACACGATTTCGACGGAGGCGCGGGCCAAGTACAACGACGCCATTCGACATGATGAGCACGGCCGTTATCGCGGGCTCACTTTCTGGTCCCCAAATATCAATATTTTTCGCGATCCCCGCTGGGGCCGTGGGCAGGAGACTTACGGAGAGGATCCCTTTCTGACCGCGGAGATGGCGTCCGCCTTCATCCGAGGCATGCAGGGCAACGATCCGCACTATTTCAAGACCATCGCGACAGCCAAACATTTTGCCGTTCACAGCGGGCCGGAGAAGACACGCCACGGATTCAATGTGGATCCCAGTGAAGATGATCTGAACGACACCTTTCTTTATGCCTTCCAAAGAACGTTGAGAGAAGGCGGAGCTTATTCGGTCATGTGTGCGTACAACAGCGTGGATGGCGCACCTGCCTGTGCAAATCGCATGCTCTTGCAGGAACGTCTACGTAGTGAGTGGCATTTCGGCGGCTATGTGGTGAGCGACTGTGGCGCTGTTGACGACATCCTTCATGGCCATCACTACGCTCCAACCATGGCCGAGGCGGCTGCTGATGCTGTGAAAGCAGGTACTGACCTGACCTGCGGGACCGAGTTCGGCAGTTTACCGGATGCCGTAAAGCAGGGGCTGTTGCCGGAGGAGAAGATCGATGCGGCGGTCCGGAGACTGTTCGTCGCCCGCATCCGCCTGGGCATGTTTGATCCACCTGCAAAGGTTCCTTTTTCTGCCATTGGAACAGACGAGATAGCGTCTCGACAGCATGCCCAACTGGCCTTGGAAGCAGCTGAGAAATCGATGGTGCTGCTCGAGAACTCGCAGGGAGTTTTGCCGCTTGAGGCCGTGCCGAATCACATCGCGGTAATCGGGCCCGGAGCTGATGATCCCGATGTGATGCTCGGGAACTACAACGGAACACCACACCGCGTCGTCACCCCGTACGAGGGTCTCCGAAGCAGTCTGCAGGGCCGCGCCATCGTCCGCCTCGCGTTAGGTAGCGTCTATTCCTCCGCTTCAACCGCGCTGACGCCGGCAGATTTGTTTAAAAACGGTTTAACGGCCGAGTACTTCAACAACGAGACCTTCGCGGGCTCACCGTTTATTTCTCGCATTGAACCGCGGCTCTACTTCTATCCTGGGAGCACGGATCCACGTGGTCTGCACGACAGCCTATCAGCCCGCTGGACTGGTTCTTTTGCGGTTACGGCTTCGGGCGAGTACCAGATTGGCTTCGAACGGCAGGAATGCGATAGTTGCATTGGCTCAAACAGTATTCGTGTGCTCTTAGACAACCGGCTCCTGGTTGAGGAGAACAGCGGAGCCGCCCACGGCAACCAGTCTAAGACTGTTCCAGTGACGCTACAAGCCGGAAGGCCCTACCGGGTTCGTGTTGAGTACATTCAGCACGGCGCCGGGTCCGGTGTGGAACTTGCTTGGCGACCACCTGCCGATGTGTTGCTGCGGGAGGCTGTCGCTGCAGCCAGGCAGGCGGATGTGACAGTGGCGGTTCTCGGCCTCAACTCGCGTCTCGAGGGGGAAGAGCAGCCGCTCGAAATTCCTGGTTTCGATCACGGAGACCGGACCAGCCTGGACCTGCCTGAGACTCAGGAAACCTTACTCAAAGCGCTGCTTGACACCGGAAAGCCGGTCGTCGTGGTACTGGTGAACGGAAGCGCATTGGCAGTGAAGACCGCTCATGAACGTGCAGCAGCAGTGCTCGAAAGCTGGTATGGCGGCCAAGAGGCGGGAACGGCCATTGCCGATACATTGCTCGGCAAAAACAATCCAGCGGGCCGCCTTCCGGTCACCTTCTATCAATCAGTGGACCAGTTGCCGTCCTTCTCCGATTACTCGATGCGCGGCCGGACGTATCGATACTTCACAGGCAAGCCTCTCTACCCGTTTGGCTATGGCCTCAGTTATTCGACTTTCACTTATTCTGAGCCTGAAGTCACCCAAACGAGTGCTGCGGCCACGGTAACGAATACATCAACCCGAGCAGGGGACGAGGTAGTCCAACTTTACGTGCGGGGCGCGCCTCCCAACCCTCAATTGCGGGGCTTTCAACGGGTGCACCTCAAAGCC
>CBAAAA010000085.1:0-12570 GCA_964658695.1 uncultured Solirubrobacteraceae bacterium
TCGCGGTTTCCTGGCCGCGGGCTGGAAGGAGACGGCAACCGGGCGTGAGGCAAAGTTCTATTCACTCAATCGAAAGGGCCGATCCCAGCTTGCGACCGAAGCGGCCAGCTGGGCGCGTTTGACCGCGGCCGTCGGCCTCATTCTCCGGCTGTCCGAAGAAGCTGCGCAATGACCTGGTGCGGTCGGCTGTTGCGTCGGAAACACCTGGAGCAGGAGTTGGAGAAAGAGTTACGCTTCCACTTCGACCAGCATGTCAACGATCTGATTGCGCAGGGCCGTTCCCAGGAAGAAGCCCGTCGCCAGGCCAGCCTTGCCTTAGGCGGCGTCGAGCAGACGAAGGAGCACAGTCGCGACGCGCGCGGAACACGCTGGCTGGAAGATCTGCTGGCGGATGCCTGTCACGCGATTCGCACCTTGAGAAAGAGCCCCGGATTTACCATCGTGTGCCTATTGACACTGGCGCTGGGTATTGGCACGACCCCGGCGATCTTTACTGTCGTAAACGGTGTGTTACTCAAGCCGCTCTCCTATGCTCACCCTGAGCAACTGGTGAACCTGCGGGAAAAGACCACCTGGAGCACAGCCTGGCGCAACGTCCGGGCACCTTCTTGCCGGCAGTTAGGGCGAGCCGAATTGATCCAATCCAAGCACTCCGTCAAGACTAGCTAGAGATCGCGTCCCCAGTCTCGAGTCGCCCTTCTACAGGCTGCCGGCGCGTACACTTCGTGAAATAGTATTTGCCGCGAAATGCTGAGGCAAGACGACGTGAAAGGTACTTCCGCCATATCGGTTTTCTTCGACCCAAAGCCGGCCGCCCATCAACTGAGTCAGGCCATTGCAGATGGCCAAGCCGAGCCCAGTTCCACCAAATCTTCTCGTCGTTGAGTCATCGGCCTGAGAAAACGCTTGAAAGATGTGCGACCGCTTGTCGAGGGGAACTCCGCATCCGGTGTCCTCTACCGCAATGTGCAGCGCAGGACCTGAATCCGGTACTTCGTCGCAAGTAACCAAGACGGAGACATGACCCCGCTCGGTGAACTTGATTGCATTGTGGACCAGATTCGTTACGATCTGCTGGATGCGCAGGCGATCACCGGTCACGATGTCGTTCAGTTCCGGATCGATTGAGAGTTGCACGGGAAGTAGTTTCTGTTCTGCTTGCAGACGAAGCACTTTCACGCTGTTAAGCAAACACTCTTTGAGCGAGAACCGCTGCATCTCAATGGGTAACTTGCAGGCCTCTAATCGCGAAAGATCGAGGATGTCATTGATGATCTTTAACAGCGACTCAGCGGAGGTCTTTATGTCCTCAAGGCAGGCAACAGTCTCGGCCGGATTGTCGTTACTCATGGCAAGTTCCGTCATGCCTAACACGCCATGCATGGGCGTACGGATTTCGTGGCTGACGTTGGCAAGGAAAGAGCTCTTCGCGCGATTTGCTGCTTCGGCCGCATCTTTTGCCGCGTTTAATTCGGCCGTACGCTGATTGACCTGTTCAGCGAGTTCCTTGCTTTTTTTCGCAATGAAACGTGTCGCGGCAACTCGTCTTTTGTGCAGCAGGCTCAAGGTTCGTCCCTGCCATAGGAGAAAGCCCGCCAGGATCGCCGTCAAAATCGCGAGCGCGTAATTAAGCCGGCCGGCTAACGTGAGTTCGACAATAATTGAGGGACTAAGAAGGCAAAGGAGATAGGTCATCAACAAGGGCGGAGCAGGGCTGTATGCGGTGATGGCGCCGGCAGTTGTCCCAACGGTACACACGAGAACGAGGAACGAAGCGCTACTGGGCAACCCATACAAGAGAACGGTTGTGGCGAGAAAGAAACCCCAGGCAAGACCCGTTGTTATCACGACGAAATAGACCGCCCGCTCCCAGAAGAGTTCGTAGTGAACGAAGGGGGCCCTTGTGTAGACGAGCGCAATGCGAGCGGCACTCTTTACGAAAATCAGCCCGGCGAAGAAATAAAAAACTCTTGGGTGAGAGGTCGGATAGTCAGTGACAAAGCCGGTGATGGCGAGAAAGGTTAAGTAGAGCCACGAACCGGGCTGCGTAGCTCGCCGAATTTGAACATAACGGCCTCTGGCAGAAGCCGACCAGTGTTCCGTCAGAAACCTGCGGAACAGCCCGGTACCGACGGGCTTTGTCATCTGAGAAAAAGCGGATGTTCAGTTCATTGCATTTCGCTTAAGGTATAAGGCGTGTGAACCGGCTTCCTGAGCCGCCCACGCTGCCCATAAAACATGCACCCCGAGACTAACACAAAAGTTTTGTTCAAAACCCTGTATTTACCAGTCCGAAGAGGTGCGCAGTCTGTCATACATCTCTCACGAATGGCTGGCCGAACTCAACGCGAGTCGCAAAGTCCATGGTATTCATTGTTCGGACATCGTCACATCAGGAAACTGTCCGGAAATGGCAATGACGGTTACAGGCGATATCGCTGCGAAACACTATCCGCCCCAGCGATCCGCGCTGACGGCGATGTGCTTCCTTAGTGCGTCCTTAGTCTTCCTTTAGGGCAACGCCATTACCCTGAAAGTCGGGATCTTGTATGGCTGACTTCCTGTTTGTGCTGGTTGGGCTCGCGTTTTTCGTCCTGTTCTGGGCATTCACCAAAGTGTGTGACCGGCTCTAGCCACGAGGATTACTGAAATGGATTACATCGTCGGCGGCATTACCGCCTGCTTCCTGTTCGCTTATCTCCTTTACGCGCTTCTGCGTCCGGAGAAGTTCTAAATGACCGCTTACGGCATCGCTCAAATTATCATCTTCTTTCTGATCATCCTGGCGCTCACCAAGCCGCTCGGAGTCTTCATGGCGCGCCTGTTCGAAGGGAAGCGTACGTTCTTACATCCCGTCCTGCGGCCTCTCGAAACACTGACCTACAGGCTGATCGGCATTCGTGAAGACACGGAGCAGCGCTGGACGCAATACACCGCATCGCTGCTCGCGTTCAGTATCTTCAGCTTTCTGTTCGTTTATCTGTTCCAGCGTTTGCAGGGGCTGCTTCCGTTTAACCCGCAGGGGTTCGATCACAAGCTGGTCACGCCCGATCTCGCCTTCAACACCGCCGTAAGCTTCGTCGCCAACACGAACTGGCAAGCCTATTCCGGTGAAGCCACTTTCAGCTATCTCGTACAGATGGCTGCTCTCGCCGTTCAGAATTTTGCCTCCGCAGCCGCCGGGATTGCCGTGGCAATTGCTCTGGTGCGCGGCTTTTCGCGCCAGCAGATGAACAGCCTCGGCAACTTTTGGGTGGACATTACCCGGGCCACGCTCTACATCCTGCTGCCCGTGTCCACCCTGGTCGCCTTGTTCATGTGCTCGCAGGGTGTCATCCAGAACTTCGATCACTACACCACCCTCACCACCATCGAAGGCGCGAAACAGATCATTGCGCAAGGCCCGGTTGCTTCTCAGGAAGCCATCAAAATGCTCGGGACCAATGGTGGTGGCTTCTTCAACGCCAATTCCGCTCACCCGTTCGAAAATCCCACTCCCATCACGAACTTCCTGCAGATCATCTTGATTTTCCTGATCCCCGCGGGACTCACTTACACCTTTGGAGTGATGGTCGGCGACCGCCGCCAGGGCTGGACTGTTTTCTCAGCTTGCGGCGCGATGTTTCTGGCGGGAGCCTTCTTCTGCTATTGGGCCGAGGCACATGGAAATCCCACGCTTACGAAACTCGGCATCGAAGCGCAAGCCACCGAGACCCAACCCGGCGGCAATATGGAGGGCAAGGAGACGCGCTTCGGTATCGCCGCCTCGTCCCTGTTCGCAACCGTGACCACCGACGCCAGTTGCGGCGCGGTCAACGGCACGCACGACAGCTTCACGCCCCTCGGCGGCCTTGTCCCCCTCTTCAATATTGAGACCGGGGAGGTCATTTTCGGAGGCGTCGGCGCGGGTCTCTATGGCATCCTGCTATACGCCATTCTGGCCGTGTTCATCGCGGGCCTTATGGTAGGTCGAACGCCCGAATACATCGGCAAGAAGGTCGAAAAGAAAGAAGTGAAAATGGCGATGCTGGCCCTCATCGCTACCGCTTTCTCCATCTTGGTGCTCTCGGCTATCACCTCCGTCGTCCACTTTTCAGATCCTGTGAAGGATGCCAAGGGCCAGCCGGTTGCCCAGAGTTACTGGAATCCACCGGGGCCTGCCACCGCCAACTTTGCCAACAACGGTCCACACGGCTTCAGCGAAGACCTGTACGCCTTTAGCAGCGCCACCGGCAATAACGGCAGCGCCTTCGGCGGCATCAACGCCAACACGCCCTGGTACAACTTCACGCTTGGCATCGCCATGCTCCTCGGCCGTTTCCTGTTCCTGATCCCCCTGCTCGCCGTCGCTGGCAGCATGGCGCTCAAGAAGAAAATTCCCCAGTCCGCCGGAACCTTGCCTACCCATGGCCCGCTGTTTGTCGGACTGCTTGTCGGAACCGTGATCCTTGTCGGCGCTCTCACCTTCTTCCCGGCCTTAGCGCTCGGACCGATCGTCGAACATTTCCTGATGGAAAGCGGGAGGCTGTTCGCTGCATTGCCCTTTCCTCTCTGGAGTTAATGTATGGCCACCGCCACTGAAACCGTTTCTTCTCCCGCCAACGCGCGGCCTCCCGCTACGGGCAATCCGCAAGCGCAAGATCCGGGGTCGATGCTTCCTGGCAAACTCGCCCGCTCCAGGCCATTATTCGATCCCGAGATCGTCAGGCGCGCCTCTCGCGATGCCCTGATCAAGCTCAATCCGTTTACTCTGATGAAGAACCCGGTGATGTTTGTCGTTGAAGTTGGCGCGGCACTCGTCACCATCTTCCTGGTCCGCGATCTGTTTAACGGCTCTTCCGCCCGCGGCTTCGAAATTCAAATCGCCATCTGGCTCTGGTTCACCGTACTCTTCGCCAACTTCGCCGAGGCCATGGCTGAGGCGCGCGGCAAAGCACAAGCCGATACCCTCCGCAAAACTAAGGGCGATGCCATTGCCAAGCGAATCAAGGACAATGGAAAAGGCTTTGAGCTCGTGCCCGCCTCGAAGCTTCGCTCCGGCGATGTCGTAATTGCGGAAACCGGTGATCTGATTCCCGGGGATGGCGAAGTCATTGAAGGCATCGCCACTGTTGATGAGTCCGTGATCACCGGCGAAAGCGCCCCGGTCATTCGTGAATCCGGCGGCGATCGTAGCGCTGTGACCGGCGGAACGAAGGTTCTCTCCGATCAGGTGCGCATCCGCATCACCTCCAACCCCGGCGAGACCTTCCTCGATAAGATGATCGCTCTCGTCGAAGGTGCGGAACGCCAGAAGACGCCCAATGAGGTCGCCCTCAATATTCTGATCGCCGGTTTGACGCTCATCTTCCTGCTCGCGGTCGCGACACTGCACCCGTTCGCTGTCTATGCGGTCAGCTCCGCCGGCAGCGGCACTGTCCCGACCATCGCGGTGCTCGTGTCCTTACTGGTCTGCCTCATCCCCACCACCATCGGCGGCCTCTTGTCCGCCATCGGGATCGCCGGCATGGATCGCGTCATGCAGCACAACGTGCTCGCCATGAGCGGTAAAGCGGTCGAAGCCTCTGGCGATGTCAATACTCTGCTACTCGACAAAACGGGAACCATTACCCTCGGCAACCGGCAGGCGGTCGAGTTCATCGCCTTCGACGGGGTCACTCCGGAAGACCTCGCCGATGCAGCCCAGCTTTCGAGCCTTGCGGACGAAACTCCGGAAGGCCGCTCGGTCGTTATCCTGGCCAAAGAAAAATACGGACTGCGGGGCAGAGAAGTGGCCGAGCACGAAGCGCACTTCATCCCCTTCTCCGCCTACACCCGCATGAGCGGCGTCGATATCGATGGACGCCAGCTTCGGAAAGGCGCCAGCGCCGCCATTGCACGATTTGTCGAAGAAGCGGGCGGTACAGTTCCTCCCAACTTTCAGGAGGTCTCCGATCGCATCTCTCGTACCGGCGGGACGCCCCTCGCAGTCGCAGATGGCCGCCGCGCTCTCGGCCTGATCCATCTCAAAGACATCGTCAAAGGCGGCATGAAGGAGCGTATCGGCCAGCTCCGCGCCATGGGCATCCGCTCCGTCATGATCACTGGTGACAATCCGCTTACCGCCGCCGCCATCGCTGGAGAAGCCGGTGTGGACGATTTCCTCGCCCAGGCTACCCCGGCCGACAAGCTTGCCTACATCAAGCGTGAGCAGGCCGAAGGGCGTCTGGTCGCCATGACGGGGGACGGCACCAACGATGCGCCGGCATTGGCGCAGGCTGATGTCGGTCTGGCCATGAACTCGGGCACCATGGCCGCCAAAGAAGCCGGCAACATGGTCGATCTCGACAGCAACCCCACCAAGCTCATTGAAGTGGTGGCCATCGGCAAGCAGCTGCTGATCACCCGCGGCTCCCTTACAACGTTTTCCATCGCCAACGACGTTGCCAAATACTTCGCCATCATCCCGGCAATGTTCGTCGCCACTTATCCGGCGCTGTCTCGCTTCAATATCATGCAGCTGCACTCCCCGCAGAGCGCTGTCCTCGCCGCCGTCATCTTCAACGCGCTGATTATCATCGCGCTGGTTCCCTTGGCCCTGCGCGGAGTCAAATACCGGCCTGTGGGAGCCGCCGAACTGCTGCGCAGAAACGTTCTGGTCTATGGCCTCGGAGGCATCCTCGTGCCGTTCCCCGGAATCTGGATCATTGACCGCTTACTAGTCCTGCTGCACCTTGCCTGAAGGAAAAACCATGCTGACCCAATTAGTGCCCGCTTTTCGAATGACTCTCCTGATGACAGTGGTCACCGGACTCGTCTACCCCGGAGTCGTAACCGGCCTCTGTCAGGTAATCTTCAGCCATCAGGCAAACGGCAGTCTGATCACCACTGCGGATAACAGAGTAGTCGGATCGGAACTCATCGGACAAAACTTCCACAAGCCCGAATACTTCCATCCGCGTCCCTCGGCAGCCGGCAACGACGGCTACGACGCGAGCGCGTCCAGCGGCTCCAATCTGGGCCCGACGAGTCAAAAGCTTTATGACCGTGTAAAGGCCTCCGCCGATGACTTCCGCAAGGAGAACCCGACGTTCCAGGGACCCATCCCGGCCGACGCCCTTACCGCCTCCGGCAGCGGCCTCGACCCCGAGATCAGCCTCGCTAACGCCCAAGCCCAAGCTGCCCGTGTAGCCACCGCCCGAGCAACCGACCCAGCCACCATACAAAACCTGATCAGCGCCTCCGAGATCCACCGCGACCTCGGCCTGCTGGGCGAGCCCCGAGTCAACGTACTCAAACTCAACCTGGCTCTTGATAGCGCGCTACACACCGCAACCAGAAGCCGCTAACTACGCCCCAAGAATGCGCCCGGGTTGTTGGACGCGCTCTTTCCGTCTGACTCGTCATCCACTCAGCGGGTCTGTAAGCATACCGGTCTGCGTCTCCTGGAGCGGCTTTCCACGCGTTGAGGGACCAAAGCAGAGGACCACAATCGCCGCAACGATCAAGACGGGGTCGATCATCAGAAACAATATTGATTTGCCCAGGATCGTGAAGAAGTGTCCGAAAACTAAGAGCATGGTCACAGCGCCCACTCGTCCCCAGGCCGACGCGATCCCCATAGCGGTCGCGCGAATCTCAGTAGGATGAAGTTCTGGAGTGTAGGTATAGATCGCAGTGGAGCCCAGCGACAGGAAGAAGACTGTCAATCCAGCGAAGGTCATGATCTGGATAGGTGATCGTGAGTATCCAAATACCGTTCCAAATGCAGCAATGGAAACAAATGAGAGCATGATGGCGTATTTACGATCGAGCCACTCCACTACGTATCCTCCCAGTACATAACCGGGAATCGCGGAGGAATAGATAACCACCGAGTATCGGAAAGACTTCACAATGGAATGCCCTTCCGCGGACAGAATCGTTGGGAGAAAAATCTGATATGTGTACAGCACTCCGTATTCCGCGAACCAGGCCGCCCAGAGCATGAGCGTAATGCCCAGGTACGCTCCTCTAAGCAGTACACGTGGGTCTACCCGTTGTGCGGACAGGTCCCGTCCGCTTTGGTACTGAACGATTGGTGCTGAGAGCGGCCGGGTTGACCTCGCTACTTCCCCCTCAATCCGCTGCAGGACGGCCTCCGCATCGGACGGACGACCGGCTCGGATCAACCATCTGGGCGATTCGGGCAGCACCGCGCGCATCATGCCCCCGATAAGTGCAAACGGAGCAGTCAGGAACAGCGCCCACCGCCAGCCCAGGGTCGGAATGATCAGCAGAGCCCAGAGTGACGAGAGGGCGATTCCGGCCCCGAAGAAAGCCATCATCCAGCCAACTAATTTTCCCCGGGTTCGCGCGGGCCACAATTCTGCCAGGTAGGGGGGAACAGTCGAACTCTCAGCGCCGACGAAGCACCAGGTGAAAAAATTGAAGAGGGCAAATACGCCGACCGTGTCGGATAGGCCCCGGCATGCAGAGAAGACCGAGTACAAAATTAGAGTGAACAAGATCGTCTTCTTTCGCCCGAGACGATCGGCAATAAAGCCGCAAAGGGCGGATCCCACCAGGTAGCCCGAGAGCCCAACGGCCGAGACCACGCCAATCGTCTTCGCATCGAAATGCCAGGAGGTGCGAAGTGATGCGAGCACAAAACCGGTGACAGCGGTATCCAATGTGTCGAACAGCAGTGAGAGGGCAGCGACGATCAGGATCTTCGCGTGGAACCATGACGCGGGGAGACGATCCAGGCGATCGGAAACTTCTCCAAGCGTCAATACTGCCGTCAGTGGCTGCATGAGTTAAGTGGATTTCAGCTCGATTGCGATGCCAGAACTGTGTAGTAAGTGCGGGAAGAGAAATAGTGCCCCCGGCCTGCACGTGCCTTGAGGTCGGTGAGGAACGCGTCAGCCTCAGCTTCAGAAAACGCCCCTATTTCTTTGAAGTGCTTAAGTGACGGCTCCACAAACCATGTATGAAATGCATCCAGGTCCTGCGCGACCTCAACTTCGGGCGCAATAAGAATGTGATTGAATCCAAGCTCGCGAAGTTGGCCTGGAAGCTCTCGTACGATGAGCCCGTTTCGCAACTCCCTGCAGGCGAGATCGCTAAACCGGCGCCCCAGTGCGTTGTCCGACGATTGCACGACCAGCGTTCCCCAGTCGATCTCAGCAACGGAGATCACTCCTGAAGGAGCTAGGACGCGTTTCATCTCTAGCAACGCTTTCCGCGGATCAGGAACATGCAGGAGTAATTGCGTAGCAAGCACACGATCGAAGCTCGCAGCCGGGAAAGGAAGGCTCAGCACGCTCCCCACCTGGAACGAGAGGTTGTCAAAATTTTCAGCGGAACGTTGACGTGCCTCGGCAATCATGATCTCACTGAGATCTACGCCAACGGCCTTCCCAGGACAAATAAGCGGAGCCAGCAGGCGAAGAAAGTCCCCCGTACCGCAGCCCACGTCAAGTACGTTGAGCCCGGGGCGGAGGGCCAGCGGCGCAAAGAATTCCCTGGGCGACTTGCGCGCACGCTCAAGAAGGCGAGCACGGGTAGCATCCAGAACGTTCACAAAGAAGCGTGGGTTTTCGGTTCGATCGACCTGAATCCAAGCGTCTGCAAACGCAGTCGAGGGCACCAAGGGTTGAGCCAAAGCATCCTCCTGGATGCGAGATAGATAGCTACGCGATTATAGGGCGGCACAGCGAATCAAGGCAACCGATTTCTTTCGACGACTTCTTCAAGCGATTTCGTTAAGCAATTTCTTTAAGCATCGACGCTCTGCGGATGGCTGGTTAGCACACTGGAGGCTAATGGTGGTTAACCTGCTCAAACTCACCGCGCCCTCGATCACGCACTGCCAACCGCAACCAGAAGCCGCTAACTGCGCCCCAGAAGTGCGCCCGATTCCGTGATAATGCTCCGCAGCGCTTCTGATTGCCCGTTCAGCTCTTCGGCGGCAGCGGCACTCTCCTCAGCATTCGCCGCTGTCGTCTGCGTCATCGCTTCCAGTTGGCTAATCGCACATTCGCCACCTCACCCATCCGCGCCTGTCCGTGCGCGGATTTGATAATCGATTGTTTCAATCAGCGTTGTCGTGTTCCGTGCCCGTCGCGGATCGTTGCACCAAGCTTCGTACCTCGTCGGCCACCACCGCGAAACCCTTCCCCAAGCTGTGCCGCCGCTTCAGAACCTCCCAGCAATCAAAAGAACCGCGCCTTGAATGCCTCATGCCGCTGTCGCGCTCCGTCCACTATGCGTGAGAACGCCTCGAGACTGCGCACATTGTCCAGCAACGGATCCGCAAGGAAGTAAGGATACGAAAAAAACCCCGATTCAACGCTGGAGCGCATCATGCGCAACGAAGAATCCCGGTCTCCCAAAACCGCGTAGGCTTGTGCCATTTTGTAAGTCGATTCCGGATCGCCCACGCCATGCTGCTCGATCTGAATCTCCAGTTCCCGCAACAGTTGTATGCCATCGCCGCCCTTGTTCGCGAGACCGTCGGCGAAGGCCTTGCCGATTGCCGTGTACAGAGTAGGGCCTTCTTCGTAAGCACGATTCAAGTCCAAGGCTGCAACCCCCCAATGCCCCTGATAGTACTCCCCAAAGCCACGATAAAAGCGGAAAAAGCTGGATTCATTCACATCGGGTAAGCTCGCAATAAACTTGTCGTACTCCCCGAGATACAGATAAGTGTTCAACATAGAACCGTTCGATTTCACCAGCGGGTCCATCTCTCTGGCCCGCAGGCATTCTGCGAGTGACTGCTTCAACATCCCCGCGAACCGATAGGCATACCCTAGCTCCCAATGGACCGCCGCATTGTTCGGATTACTGCTGATCGCCTCCCGCAGCAACGGTACAGCCTCTTCGACCTTCCCGGTATCCACCAACAAATTCGCATAAAACATTTCTGCTTCTACTTGCTTCGGCTCCAGCGCGAGCGCACGCTGATAGGCATTCTGTGCTCTTCGGTACTGTTCGCGGCCGCCCAGCTTAAAGGTCGCGTCTGATGTATAAGATTGTCCAAGGTAGGCCCACGTCAGCGCGTACTTTGGATCGAGCTCGGCCGACTTCTCCAGCATCTTTACCGCCAGCGTAAAATTATGGCTTGCCATCAGATCGACACCCCTCAGGTAGTACTCATACGCCAGCGGGTTCACCGCTGCATCAGCCTTTATTCGCTTTGATTCCGAAGGCGTCAGATTCAGCCGTAGTGCCGCGATGATTTGCCTGGAAACGTTATCATGAACTGCCAGCAGCTCGTCATATTTCAGGTCGATCACGTCCCTGCAGAGAATCTTGAACGTATGCACATCGAACAACTGGTACGTTATGCGCAGATGATCGCCGGCGCGGATGAAGTTGCCTGTTAGCAAGGTGTCGACATTCAACTCGGCTGCGACCTTCTTGATATCGATCTCGTGGCCCCTGTATTTCTCTATCGAGGAAGACGGTCGGACCGTAACTGAGTTCAAGAGGCCGAGCTTCGTGATGATCGCGTCGGCAAGCGAAAACCCGAGAAAGTTGCTATCCGGGTCGTGCGTCAGATTCTCGAGCGGGAGCACGGCAAGCGAATGCTGTCGACCTGACTCCCTGAAGAATACGAAATAGGCGGCCGCTGCAACAACACACACCAGCAACACGAGCAGCACGAAAGCGGCCTTAACTCGATAGAACGGAGCCGCTCTACCCTCCGCGTACGGTATCGGCGGAGCGTACTCTTGGTGAGCCTCACCTTCAAGCGCTGACAAACCGGGAGTGACCGTCGCATCCAGCGGCGTCAGAGCAGGCCCTACATCGGTTCTCGCGGTGGTCTCCGTCTTAACCGGCGCGATGAACCGGTACCCTCTCTTTGGCACTGTCCTTATGTATGGATCGTCTACCTCCCTTCCGCCTAGAACCTTTCTGAGTGAGGAAACCAACACAGTGATATTGGCCTCCTCGACAAAGCTTTCCGGCCAGATCGCCTCCATAATCTGATCCTTCGTTATCAGACGCCCCTGATTCTGCACCAGAAATACAAGCAGGTCGAATGCCTTGGGTGTGAGCTGAATCGGTTTGCCATCGGCTAGAAGCAGATGTTCCACGGGCTGCAGCCGGAACGGGCCGAATTCGTAAACGCTCACTGGTTCCAGCTCCATCACAGTTTCCCTATTCCCTTGCATCGATTTGGAAATTGTTTGCAGATTCTTTAGGTGTTTTAAAGTACACAGCCCATCGATTTAGACCAGTATGGCGTAGTCCGAGCATTCCGGAGCAGCAACTTCGGGCAGGACAAAATGTCGACTGACGAACGCTCCGCAATCGCAGGGGGCTTCGGCCAGCGGCTTCAAAGAAAAAGGATAAATTACCAATGAAGAAGTTGACCATCCTAGGATGGACCGCAATCGGCCTGGGCATGATCGCACAGTGTGCATCGGCGCAGGTTCCAGAGATCGTGTTTAATCTCGTCCCACAACCGAAGTTTATTGCTTGCCTTGCCGGCCCGGGAGGCGCTGCGCCGACTGCGCAGGTAATCGTTCAGAGGGGTAAGCTGAACGACGTTTTAATTCTGCGCGCCCAGCATCTGAAGCCGGGCCTCGGCTTTGATCT